>DCGU01000063.1 GCA_002315325.1 Clostridiales bacterium UBA1770 | reverse complement strand
AAAGACACAGACTATCAATTTCTATAATATTAATGAGGCGATTTATTTTGTTGACCTTCCAGGATATGGATATGCTAAAGTATCTGCTACTGAACGAGAAAAATGGGGTAAAATGATTGAACGTTATCTTCATACTTCTCAAAAATTGATTGTAGTGTTTTTGTTGATTGATATACGACATGAGCCATCTGCAAATGATAAAATGATGTATGACTGGATTATTGATAATGGATTTACTCCAGTTATTATTGCTACAAAATCAGATAAAATTAAACGTTCACAATTGCAAAAGCAGATTAAAATTATTAAGACAAAATTACAGATGAAATCAAGTGATTTATTATTTCCGTTTTCAGCACTAAGTAAACAGGGAAAAGATGAAATCTTAGATTATATTGAATCTATGATATACGATGATTACACAGAAGAGATTGATTCTGATGAAATGGAGTAGTATTGATGTCGTAAAATTCTTTTTGAGTTGACCGTATATCGTACATAATCCGTATGATTTAATATTGTAAGAAATAGTATGGCAGGAGGTTATTCCTCCTGCCATACTTGTGTTATAAGATATTGATATATTTCTTCATTTTTCTCACGCCATGAATCGCATATATGGATAGCCTGTTCCTGTGTTGGAACGGTTATCTTGATTTCTAATAATGTTTGATTACGTTCTTTGATACTGCATTGTGCAATATATTCATTATTAGAAGGGTAGTAATCGGATGAAATAGCAGATTCATTTCTTAATTCAATCTTTTGTTCCTTGAGATAGTTTAGGATATCTAGTTTAATAGAATCCGATATTTTAAACTCAAACAACTCGATTGCTTCTTTACCCTGTTCTGTAATCTCGTAAAGAGAATGATTACGTTCAACGGTAGGTTTGATAAAATCATTCTCAATTAATTCATTTTGCGCAATTGTAAGATTAAAATAATTAGTATAATTATTGTCTAATATGAATTGCGAGATTTGAGAACCAGTAAGAGGAAAATCTACTCGGTCTAACATATATAAAATAATTAATTTGTATAAAACTAAACCATCAGTTGTCATGAATTACTCCTATACATTATTTAATATGTGATTTGACAGCAGCACTTACAACGTCTGCTACTCGTGGATCAAATGCCTCTGGCATAATGAAATCCTCATTAAGCTCCTCCTCGCTTACAAGACCTGCGATTGCAAGTGCTGCTGCAAGCTTCATCTCCTCTGTAATCTGCTGGGCACGGCCTTCTAAAGCGCCCTTGAAGATGCCGGGGAAAGCCACCACATTGTTTACCTGATTAGGGAAATCGCTGCGACCAGTTCCCACAACTCTTGCACCGGCAGCCTTTGCCACATCAGGCATAATCTCAGGAGTAGGATTTGCCATAGCAAACAGAATTGCATCATGATTCATGGATGCAACCATCTCGGGGGTAACAATATTCGGAGCAGATACACCAACGAAAATATCGGCACCCTTCATGGCATCGGCCAGCGTCCCGTGCAGATGGGATTTGTTGGTAACCTTTGCCATTTCGGCCTGTGCCCAGGTGAGTTTTTCATCCCCTTCGGCCACGATACCGAAGCGGTCGCACAACGTGACGTCCGGGAAGCCGTAGCGCAGCAAAAGTTTGGCAATGGCGATACCGGCAGCCCCTGCCCCGTTGATGACGACGCGGCAGTCTTCCTTTTTCTTTTTGGTGAATTTCAATGCGTTAATGACACCCGCCAAAACGATGACGGCAGTGCCGTGTTGGTCGTCGTGGAAGACGGGAATATCCAGGCGGGCCTTAAGTTTTTCCTCCACCTCAAAACAGCGGGGCGCGGAAATATCCTCCAGGTTGATGCCGCCGAACGAACCGGCGATGGCGGCAACGGTATTGACGATTTCGTCCACGTCATGGGAACGGACACAGAGCGGGAATGCGTCCACACCGCCCAGTTCCTTAAACAGCAAACACTTGCCCTCCATCACGGGCATGCCGGCCTCGGGACCGATGTCGCCTAGGCCCAATACTGCCGTACCGTCGGTGATGACGGCAACGAGATTATGGCGGCGGGTGAGTTCATAGCTTTTTTCAGGGTGACGCTGAATTTCCAAACAGGGTTCGGCCACACCGGGGGTATAGAGCACGGACAGGTCGTGTCGGTCGTTCAATTTGGCACGGGATACGACCTCGATTTTACCGCCCAGGCGGTAGTGTTCCTGCATCGATTCTTCTTTGATCGTCATATTAAACCTCTGGCATAAAATACTTTTTGATTAATACGTTAATTATACCTTTATTATGATAAAATGGCAAGAACAATATACCCATATTAAAAACAATTTGCCTTTTGTAACAATTTCGTGTTATAATTAGTCAATTGTAAAACTGCGTTTTACAATTGGAAACTGCGCGGCGGGGTTACGCGCGCTTATCGCCGCCCTCAAAAATCGAAGATTTTTGAGACACCCCTGTGCGCGCGGACTCGCTTTGCTCGTCACAAAGGTGTTTTTTCGGCGGCAAAGCTGCCGAAAAAACGAATTTAACTAAAACTCCGGCTTTTACAATTGACAAATATTTAACATTACTCCCAAAATAACTATATTGAAAGGACTGTATCAAAATGAGCGCAACCTTTTTGGACGGCGTATTTGCCGTCAGTGATTTCGGTGCCGTCGGCGACGGCGTTACAGACTGCACGGCTGCCTTCCAGGCAGCACTGGACAAAGCGGGAGAGCACGGCGGTATCGTCTACGCCGGCCCCGGCAACTATCTGTTCACGGGGCATTTGAACGTCCCCGTTGACGTCACGTTGCGCGGTTCTTTTGAATGTGTGCCCGCCCACAACGGTCACCGCGACCGCGGGCTGCCCAGCCCCGGTGAATACGGCACGGTATTGATGCCGACGGCAGACAAAGGAACCGAGGATGCACCGGCATTTATTACGCTGAACACCAACTCGACGCTCAAGGGTCTTGTCATTTATTACCCCGAGCAGGTGGACGACCGCGAACCCTACGCCTACCCCTGGACGGTTGCCATGCGCGGCAAGAACCCTGCCCTGCTCGACTGCGAACTGCTCAACCCCTACAACGCCGTGGATGCCAGTGAAAACGAGCGCCATATGATTGCCCGCCTGTACGGCCAGCCGCTGCGCCGCGGTATCTTTGTGGATGCCATCTACGACATCGGCCGCATCGAGGACGTTCATTTCAACCCCTGGTGGTCCATGAAAAAGCCGATTTGCGACTTTATGGTACAACAGGGTGAGGCGTTTATCATCGGACGCACCGACTGGGAATATATGTTCAACTGCTTTGCCATCTTCTATAAACTCGGCTTTATCTTCGACGATTTCGGGCACGGCCCCGGCAACGCCGTACTGACACAGTGCGGCCACGACATCGCCCCCGTGACGGTACAGGTACGTAAAACGCAGCCGCACGCCGGCGTCTCCTTCACCAACAGCCAGTTCATGGGCGACTTTGAGGTGTGCGAGACCAACGTCGGCCCCGTGCATCTGAACAACTGCGGCTTCTGGGGTGTCAAAGCCGGCGAACTCGGCCAGGAAGGTACGCGTTCCAACCTGCACCTGAAGGGCAACTGCCACGTCATTATGAATGCCTGCCATATGACCGACTGGAATATGAATCCCGATCTGCACGGCGTGACGCCGGCCGTGGATTTGGATTGTGAATCCGCTGTCATTTCGTCCTGCCACTTTATGCTGGACAAACTGCATATCAAGGTCGGTGAGCACGTCAAGGATTGCGTCATCATGGGCAACACGTTCAAGGGCGGCGCAAAGATTGAACAGGCGCGCGAAGGACACGCACAGATCGGACTCAACGCCGGCGTATAACGATATAAAAATGCAAAAAAGCCTGTTCGGCGGTTGCCGAACAGGCTTTTTTGCGTCATTTATGCAATCATTGTATCAGTGCATTAACATCGAAGGATTGCCAATTGTTTCAAACCAATTCAGTAGGTCACTTCCAAACGCCAATGCCTTATCCGTGAGTTTTCGCTTTTTAGAATAATGACCGGCATTGTACTCTTCTATCACGTACGCATAACGTTCTTTGGCCAGCGCGATAGCATCGGGCCAGGAAAGATACAGGTCGGCAGCGGCATTGGCGCCGATTTTGCGCATAGCGTCCTTGTGCTCCATAATGCGGCACAGGCAAACGGCCAACGACGCCGCATTGTTCTGTACCAAAAGGCCGTTGAGGTCGCCTGTCACGCCCTCTGCCGCACAGCTGTCTGCCAGCATAACGGAACCCAGGCCGCAGGCGGCGGCTTCCCGCACGACCAAGCCGTTGGTATCGAAATCCGAGGGGAACAGGAACAGGTCGGCACGGCTGTACCACGCCCGTAATGCCTCGCGGTCGCGAATCGGACCGGTAAACAGGCATTTATCGTCTAATTTGTTTTTGGACGCATAGGCCTTTACGTCGGCCTCGTTGCCTCCGCCGCCGACAAAGACCATGCGGAAATCGTAATTTTGCGATTTGAGTGCGGCCATTGCATCCAAAATGATACGGAGTCCCTTATACCACATCATACGGCCGACGAACAGGAAGACAGGCAGGTCCGACGGCAAGTCGTACCCGGCCGTTGCCGCGGCGATTTGCGCCTCGGTTGCCCTGCCCCGGGGCATATCCACACCGTTTTGCATCACGTAATAGTCCCCGGTGTAGCCGAGCTTGCGGATATTTTCGCCGGCACCTTTGCTGACCACCCACAGTTCGTCCGCTGCGCTGACGCTTTCAACCAGCGCCTTGATGGCGCCGCGCTGCAGGGCCTTGCCCTTAATGGCGTTGGCAATATCGACGTCGAATTTGGTATGGTAGGTCAAAACCAGCGGCACGTTGAGCTGCTCCCGCAGGGCACGCGCCATATAGTTGGAGGCAAACGGACAGTGGCTGTGCAACAGGGCCGCATTCTTTTGCGACAGGGCGTGCAGTGACGACGGCACCAGCGGGATACCCGCCGTATAGCCGAGCTGTTTGCGCAGGTCGACGCTGGGATAGCGGTAAACGGCATAGGGAAAGGCGCTGTCATCGGCACCCGGATACTCGGGTGTTACGACGCAGGCGGTGTAATCACGGCTTTCCTGCAGCTGACGCGCATAATTCATAATCACGTTCGCCACGCCGTCAATGGCCGGCGGGAACGAATCGTTTAACAATACAATTTCTTTTTTGTCCATACTTTTCTTCGTTTTACGTTGGGCACGAAGATGCAGAGCCCTTTCCGCGTTTTGAAAAAGAGTGTGAATTATTTGCCGGCGCGAATGGCCTCGATGCGGTCACGCAGTTTTTTGGCGGCGGCTGCGGCGCGGGTATAGTATTCCTCGTGGGAGACGTTATCATAGTATTGGCTGTTGCGCGGGAGTGCCTCCAACATCACAGTGCCCTCAAAATCCGAGGCGGCAATTTGCTGTGCGATACGCTCGTAATCCAGCGTGCCGTCATAGGGGAGCATATGCTCGTCCAGGTTGTAGATACCGTGGTTGTCGTGCAGATGCAGGGCGGCCAAACGTCCCCCGAACACCGGCATAAACTGACGGCCGCCGGCGAAGCAGGCCTCGTGGCCGACGTCCCAGCAGAACCCTGACGAGGGGAACTCCTCCAGCGCCCAGGCCAGATTGGCAACCGTGCGGATATTTTCAAAGTAGATGCGCACGCCGAGTTCTTCACCGCGTTTGACGACGGCACCGAACCGTTCGAACCCGATTTGGTTGATGCGGGGCGGATGCGCGCCCGAAGACAGATGAACGACGAGCCCCGGGATATTGTACTTGGCGCACTTTTCCACGTCGGAGATCAGCAGTGCCTGATAGGCGTCACCGGCCTCACCCTCTTCCCACATCGCGTTGACGCCGCGATAGTTGGCGTGGCAAAAGTCCAGGACAATACCGGCCTCGATATACGCCTGACAAATCTCATCGTAATGCTCGTTAAACGTGTCCGGGAAAGCGTGGGTAAAGCCGCACTTTTTAATCAGTGCCACTTCTTCCTTGACACCGAGATCTTCGTAATTATACCAACAAACACCGATTTCCATGAATAAAAGTCCTCTATTTTATCTTATTTTGTTTCTTCTTTGGCTTCGATCCAGGGCGTGGCATCCACGTATTCGTGATGCAGTTCGGCGCCCTTATCGGAGATGGAAAGAATGGTACCGCCGTTGAGTTTTTCGGTCCAATAACAGCCGGCACCGATCTTCAAAATATACGTCAGTTTTACGCCCTTGTAATTGATGACGTAGTTGTTGACGTGGTCGTGACCGACGAGCATATAGTCCATCAGTCCCGGTGCACGCAGTGCGTCGAACTCGCCGAGGGACTTGCAGTAGCTGCCGACACCCTCGTACTTATTGCCGTAGGCACCGGCGTACTCTTCATTCCAATATTGGGGCTCATACGCCTGTTCGCGCGTGATTTTCATAGGGTCGTATTCCTGTTTCCAGGCGGCGTTCCAGGCATCCAGATATTCGTAGACCGGGATATGCATGACCAGCGAGTTGCGGCATCCGAGTTTGGCCGCTTCCTCTTGGTACCAGGTCAGCTGGTTCGGCAAGAGGTGCGCCCAGTCGTCCCCCTGTGTCCCATCGGGATTGGTCACGGGCATACGGTCGTGGCTGTCTACCATGAACATGGCGTAGACGGGTTTACCGTTTTCCTCAATTTGAATGACGTAGTTGCCGCAGCCCATGGCGGGGTCGCCCTTTTCCAACAGGCACAGCGGATGCTTCAGTAATACGTCGGCCTGCTTATCCACCTGCGCGGGGCCGCCCTGGTTGTCGTGGTTACCCCACACGGGCGCATACGGAATATTGTATTGGTCCAGTTCGCAGCACAGATTTTCGTAGGACTCCATCTCGCCGGCCCAGGCAAGGTCGCCGGCAATCGTAATCAGGTCGGGATGGGTGCGTTCAATCAACGCACGCAAGGTATTTTTCAGCACGCGCGCCTGCATGGCGCCGGGTGCCCATTCGCCGTTGCTCAACTGCGGGTCGGTCAAATTCAAGACCACGAAATCGCGGCCGGGCTGCTTTTGTAATACTTTCATTTTTATGTCCCCTTTGCATAGTATTCTATAGTCTTTATTATACACTTTTTATTTTTAATTGCAAGAAAAAACGGCACGAAGAGCCGTTTCATGTTATAATAAGGAACGCGATGATCCATATGCTCATTTATCTGTATTTTTGCGATACGGGAGGACGCAATTTCATGGCAAACGAAAACAAGCCGACGCTGCGGTTCCGCGCGGCGGGATTGCGCACGCTTATCGCCGCCCTCTGCTGTTGACTAAAATTCATCCCAATAAAGGAGAACGTAAAAATGTTCGATTATTTACTATACGTCACGGAAATATGCAAAAAATTGGATTTCCCGGCCAATGCAACCACCTGCTTTATCGGCGTGGAAAAGCGCCTGCTCCGCAACGAGACGCTGGCACAGGCAATTGAAGAACAGGTGGACCGCTTCAGCGACACCGACACGTACAGTCTGGGCAATTGCCTGGACGTTATCACGGACCTGGCCAAAGCAAATGGGGAGAACGTGTTCACACTGCACTTTATTTACCTTTTGCACTGCCTGCCTAAGGCGCATGCCAAGTATATGGCACGCGGCATCAGCGAGGATTTATGGATTCAGGGCCTGTACGACCTAAAGTGGAAACTTCTGGAGTGTATGACCTGTAAAAACGTGCCCGGCACCTTCGTGGCCGGTTGGTACGAGGGGATGCTGCGCGTCGGCCGCTTTACGCTGGGCCGCTTCCAGTATGAACCGTTCGGTACCTGGGGACACGACGACGTCACCCTGCCCTGCGGCTATACCGTGACGCGCGACCACAAGGTGCTGCACATGCACATCCCGTCCTCCGGCGTATCACTGACGGATGAAGTGCGCAACGCATCCTACGCCATGGCGGCTGACTATTTCAAGGACTACTTTGAGGGCGGCCCCGTCATCATTACGACGCACTCCTGGTTAATCTATCCGCCGCACAAAGAATTCTTACCGGCGGATTCCAAGATTTTAAAGTTTATGGACGATTTCTTCGTGACGGAACAGGAAGACCGCGGCGGCTTCCCGGATGACTGGCGCGTATTCGGCGCCTATGCCGATCTGCCGGTGGACGAATGGCCGGAGGATACTTCCCTGCGCCGCGCGTATAAACAGCGTCTGCTGGACGGCAAATGCGGCGGGTCCGGCAGAGGCCTGATCGTGATGGATAACGGCGTGAACGTGACGAAGAAAGTGGGATATTTTAAGGGCTGAAACAGCCAACGCGGTGACGTGCGGGAAACGGAGGAGACTTTTGGAGTTCAGGGTCCGGGGAACAATCCCTCCGTCACGACAAGTC
>DCGU01000055.1:35464-46643 GCA_002315325.1 Clostridiales bacterium UBA1770 | reverse complement strand
AGTATTTTACTCTAGGTAGTGTAAAGATTTATGTGTAAATAAAATCCTGTCAAAGTAAAGATAAGAACGAAAGCCCTTCGGAAGACGAAAGAAGGGTGAAGCGGAGCGGAACCCTGAATGAGGAAGCCGAAGGGCTTTCTCCAAGCATCCGCATTTATTCTTTAAACATTGCCAACAGTTCCGGTTCTGCTTCAAGGAATCCGCGATGCGCCAATTCGGAATAACGATTGTTGTAATCCGTCAAAAACGTTGCCACGTATCTGTCCAAGGATTCTTCATGGGGAAATTGTTCTTTTTTCCTATACCCGGACTTAAGATATTTATTGCACCGCTCCATCAGATTCGTGGAATAAATGCTTCTGCGAATAGATGTGGGAAATTCATAAAAGGTAAACAAGTTACCAACGTCTGCCAATAATCCGCGCAACTTAGGATATTGGTCGGCAAACATGTCAAGAAACGCTTCCAACATTTCCTTGGCGTCATTTGCATTCTCCTGCGTATAAACGGTTTTAAGAGCGCCAAGCACGTCACTCCAGTCTTTCTTACGCACAAGACGTCGTACGTTTCTTGAAAGATGTACCCAGCAACTTTGGTATTTTGAATCCGGATATACCATCTTAATTGCTCTATGAAGACCGTTAAGACCGTCGGATACAAAGAGGAGTATCTGCTTGAGTCCTCGTTCTTTCAACCTTTCAAGCATTTCACGGTAGTTTTGAGCAGATTCCGAAGGATATACCGCATAGTCCAGGACTTCTTTCTTGCCATCCGGTGTTATCCCCAATATTACGTGTAAGGCTTCGGGAGATACGGTATCTCTTCTCAAATTGAGATACGTGGCGTCACAGTATACAACGGCATATTTTTCTTTTATGGCTTTCGTATGGAAGGCTTCAACCAATCCTGTCACAGACATGGTAATATTGGATACTGTGGATCTTGAATAATGGCTGCCGTACATGTGTTCGATGATGTCGGCTATTTCTCCTGTAGTCACCCCGTGGCTGTACAGATGGATAATGGTATCCTCCAATGAATCGGTACGGCGAGAGTACCCCGGAATTAATTTCTGACTGAATTCGCCGTTCCTGTCACGCGGTATTGTGAGATGCAACGGGCCGAACTGAGATTGAATGATTCTCTCGTAACTTCCGTTTCGGCTGTCACCACTGTTTCGGCCGGCATAACTGTACGTTTCATATCCGAGAAATGCCCCGAGTTCACTTTGAAGAATTCCATTAATTGCTTCTTCAAGCATCTCTCGCATTATTTCGTTGAATCTTTCTTTGTCAAAGTATAGACTTTTTACCAACTCTGTGCTAAAATCTTTCATGGGAATTCTTTCTCCTGTGATTGTATTGGTGGTACTTTACATTATACAGGATTTGGAATTCCTTTTCTATACCCAGCTGTTATTTACACATAATATTTTACACTATCGATTTGACATTGGCAGCATTAGATGTTATAATAGCATTGCGGTTGACAACAATGTCGCAAAAAACAAACATAGGGAGGAGAAAAACATGAAAAACATTTTATCAATTTGTCTTGCGTTTGTTCTTTGTATTACATGTTTCACATCGGCTGTAGCGGTTGAGAAATATGAGACTAAGATTGAAATTGAAAATTGCATTGATTATCTGAATGATTCAATTGCCTTTGTTTCTAATTCAGTAACCGAATGCTTAGATGAGGAAACAGAAACAAACAATAGCGGTGAGATTTCGGATGAAAATGAGGTGACAATTTCTCTTGAGGATTTTCTAAAAGATGATTTCTTTACAGATGTTGTGATGATAACTCTTTCGCATGATGCTACTGCTCAATTTATTTCATATTCTCCGAAAGACTTTCCGGAAATATCATGTTACAATGTGAAGGATTTGACTTCCGGAAGAGCCGAACAAATAATGGAAGAGGCAGAAAATAAAGGAATTGACGCAAAAGAAATTGTGCCCGAAGACTTTTATACAGTATTAGCATTAACCGTAAACGCGGCATCAAAAGATGAAATTTACAACATCATTTGCTCGCTAACAGAAAGAGAAGACGTTATCAGTGCTATGCCCAACTATAAAGTCACTCTCATGTCAACTACTCCAAATGATACGTATTATTGCGAGCAAACCGCTTCAACCATAATTGATTTGCCCCAAGCATGGGACCTTTGCAAAAAGGCCAAAGACGTAAATGTTGTCATAATTGATTCCGGAATTGATGGGACACATTTGGACTTGATGGACAACCTTGCTTCGGCAATTCAGTGCAGGGATTATTCAAGTGGCAACTGCGCGCCTGCAAATCCCGTTGATTCTTATGGGCACGGAACTGAAGTTGCCGGTATTATCGGCGCCGCCGGAAACAATGCTCAGGGTGTTTCCGGAGTTTGTTGGGAAACAAACCTCATTTCATATAGAATAATCGATCAAAATGGAAATTTAAACACTTACAATGTACTTGATGCGATTAACTGTGCTCAAACAAATGGTATGGAGTTAATAAATCTCAGTTTGGGATGGCATTCAAATGACACGAGTCTTCAAACCTGCGCACTTAATGCAATCAATGCCTACACAGGGTTAATTATCTGTGCAGCAGGAAACGGAGACGAATCCACTTATAACTATGGATACGATATCGGTATGAGTGCTGTTTATCCTGCCAGTTTTCATTTATCTAATATGATTGTTGTAGGTGCGTCTGATTTTTACGATATGCCGGCCTATTATTCATGTTACAGTAGCACTCTGGTTGATTTATTTGCTCCGGGCGGCATTGTTTATACGGCCACGGCAGAATATTCCGTACTGACAACGAGACCTGCATCATTGTGTGGTTCTGATTCTTCTAACTCTTTCAACCAATTAACACATTACAATACAGGGTACCACTATTCTCAGGGCACGTCGATTGCCGCCCCCTACGTCACAGGGGTTGCAGCATTGCTAATGTCATATTATCCAAATATGACACCTGCTCAAGTTAAAGCTGCAATACTTAATAATGTTGACTCAGTTACATCTTTGTCAGGATATTGTGTTACGGGCGGAAGATTAAATGCTTTTAATGCGTTATCTAACCCATAACCTTTCTTGTGGAGACTAAGGTTTGCGTTTTGATATAAAAGTGGTTTTGAGGTCGAAACAATGAAAAAAAACATGTTTGTTGCCTTTCTGCTTGTAATGTGCGTTTTTATTCTTACGTCGTGCGGCGGGAACGCTAATAATGCGGACGAAAAGGATATAGAGCACATAACCGGCTCGGATATGGTTGATGACAACAATCCCATCGGTTCACCAACGGATACTGACGAAAAAAAGGATGACACAGGAAGTTTGCCAGATGTAAGTAAAACAAAAGAAGAAATGGATCCTGTCCGTAAAGAGGCTTTTGAAAAAGAGTATTCCGTTTTCATTTATGCTCCGTATTTGTGGGAGGATGTGTCTTATAACTGGGACGCGTACTATAACCTATACATCGGTTACTATGGCGGGTATGATGTGTTTTTCTTTGGGAATAAAGCCACTGAGGTCTCGATTGACGGTGCATATGCCTTTGACGGGGCCAAGATAATTTCCCTGCAGGACTTGCTGAATGAGGGAATACTGTCAGAATACAAAAAAGAAATTGAAGCAATCATAATCCGGGATGGGGAACTAGCTGATATTAACCGACCTACGGCAGATGAGATTTGTTTAGATCACGTGCTTGTCACGTTGACATCGGAAGCAACCCGACAACTGATTGAATATACACCGGATGATTTCAGTGAAATCGATTGTGCATCTGTCAAGGATTTGACGAGCACATGGACAGAACGGTATCGGAAAATGCTCACGGTCACCGACGTAATTCCGGACGAAATCAGCCTTGACTATACCCGTGTTTTGTGTTTGGAACTGACAGAACCGGGATATGATAACGTTATGAAAGCCATCGAGATTTTGCAAAGTCGCGATGACATTGCGTTAGCCGAACCGGATCTGATTATTCAGGTGGATTTGTTTTAATTCGATACAATTCTGCCTCGCAATGGACCAGCTTGGCTTCGGATGGCAATCCCTTCTGTAAAACCACACGGAATGAAACGAAAAACCACGGATTTTGGTCCGTGGCTTTTCTGTTATATTGCGGTCAATTGATTTCTTATAATTAGTAATTAGTAGCCGGCGGCCTTTTCCGCGTCGGCCAATTTCTTTAAGTTCTGGCATACGCCGTCCAGCATTTTTTGATAACCGGGTTGGGAGGATTCTGCCGCGCTGGTCAGGTTATTGCGCCCCAGGAACGTCGTCGTGGTAAACAAATCGATTTGATTCAAAGCGCCGGTCCAGGCATAACCGAATTCGGTCCAAATGCCTTTACGGACAAGTTCGATGGCATGGTAGGAGCCCTCGTTCTGCGCGTACTTGGTGCGCAAAGCGACTTCGCAATACCCCTCGGTCACGAACTGGCGCCCCATGGAGGCCAAGCACTCGATGAAAGTACCGATCATCTCGTACTTATCCTTGGGCAGGGTGTTGACGCAACCGACGAGGGGCAAGGCCGTAAACGTAAAGGAACGGTAGTCGGCCTCGGCGTTCATCTTCGGCCAGGGAATGACACTGAACTCAAAGCCCAGGTTACGATAGCCCTCAACATTCTCTAAACCTCCCGTTGTTATGCAACCATAGAAAGGGTGCCGGCCACCATTACAAGTGCCAGCAAGAATGCCAAAAACTTTTTCATGGGTTCGCGCTCCTTATCGATTGTATAAATTGGTATCATCATGATAGCATAAGCACCGGGGGGGTGTCAAACGTTTTCCGTTCGTCAAAACGCCGAAAGCAAGCGCTGAAAATATTATTGTATGCCGAACACGCGGTCAATCAGGTCAACGTACTCTGCGAACGCGGCGGTGGTACCGAGGTCGTCACGCACAAGATCGGCAATCGTACGGTAGTACCATCCCTGCATAGCGGGATCTTTTTGATGCAAGACCTGCCACATGGCATCGCCCTTTTCCAAATGCGTCCGATAGAAAGAACGCATATTGGACAGTTTATCCGCCAGCCACATAATGCGCACGTCGCGGTCCTTGGTCATCTCCAACATCAGCAGCGATTCCTTCTTGCGGTCCATCCAGGAATCCGCTTCATTTCGTCCGGCCATTTTGTCTTCCGATTCGCTCTGCACGAGTGCAGCCACGCGGGCACCGAACAATTTACGCAGCTCCACAGGGTCGACGCCGCAATCCTCCACGGTATCATGCAGCACACCGGCGGCCATAACCTCTTCATCTTCGGTCATGGTTGCAATGATGGCGGCAACCTCCATGGGGTGCAGGATATAGGGAATGGCGGAAAACTTTCGCCGCTGCCCGTGATGGGCCTTGGTGGCGAAAGCGGCCGCTTCTTCAAAAACACTCATTGATAACTCCTTTACTTGCTGTCCTGCAGTGCTTACGCTTTACCTACGGAACCGAACAACGTCATCTTGCGTTTGACGGCTTCGTATATAGCCTCCACTTTTGCATTTCTGGCAGCAAGGTAATCCAGGCCTTTTTCCATGGATTCTTTCATGGCGCCGCTGCCGGCCAAACACAAATCGGTGAATATATTGACCTTGGCAATGCCCTCTCTGACCGTGTTGCGGAAATCGTCGTCGGACAGGCCGGACCCGCCGTGCAGAACAAGCGGCACCTGCGTCGCGTTGCGAATGGCCTTCAGCCGGTTGATGTCCAGCTGCGGCTTTTGTTTATACTGCCCGTGGGCAGTACCGATGGCGATGGCCAACGCGTCAACACCCGTGGCGTCAATAAAGGACAGAGCTTCGTCCACCGTCGTATAGCGGTCGCTGACGTCGCCGTCACCGTTTGCCGCCTCGCCGACGTGACCGATTTCCCCCTCGACCGATGCACCCATAGCGTGGGCAATCCGCACAACCTCACGTGTGTCGGCCAAATTCTGCGCCGTATCGCCGGCAGAGCCGTCGAACATGATGCTGGAGAAGCCCAAATGCAGCGCTTCCATACAGCGTTCAAACGTCAAACCGTGGTCGTAGTGCACGACAACGGGCACTGACGCACGGCGTGCGGCAGCCAAAACGGACGGCGCGATCAGAGATAACTCACCGAACGGCAAAAGGACTTCCGCCGTACCGATGATGACGGGAGATTTCAAATCCTCGGCTGCAGAAATAACCGCCTGCAGCATATCGGTGTCCGTCGTATTGAACAGACCCACGGCGTAATGGCCGTCACGGGCCTTCGGTAACACGTCATTCAATGAAACTAACATATTACTATTTCTCTCCTAATTCAGCTTTCAATTTGCGGGGCGCGGACAATGCGGGTATCGGTAAAGAAATCCGTCTCGTCCGTACTGTGTGTGGAAAATTCCGACACAACGGCGCCGTCCGGTCCGCCGCAGAACCAGTGCAGCGTGCCCGGCATAATGGTATACTGTTGTCCGGCTTCCAACACGATTTCACGGAACACCGTTACGGGCGTTTCGGGCAGCGGAACGGCGATGGTATCGGGGGCACAATCACCGTCCACGTACAAATAGACCTTACCGAAACGGCAGCGGAAGGTTTCTTCCTTGCCGGGCATACCTGCCGTCGGCACGTGCCGATGCTCGGGACAAGTTTGTCCCGGTTCCAGTACCATTTCCTTGGCGCATACACGGTCGGTATTGATATAGACCAACAGCTGCAAACCCACTTTTTCCACGTTATTCAAGCCGAAATCGGCCACTTCTATATTTTTCTTCTCTTCATCCGTCAAGACGATATGCGCTTTTTCAAAATACGCAAGCGTTTTTTGGACTTGACGTTCATACGTTTCCTTTTTCATTCCGGTAATACCACCCTTCCGTATTTTTGCGGTAACGTCCGTATATAGTCAGCTGACTTCATGCTACCGATGGCATCCGATGCAAACAAATTGCAGGCCGCCGTTGCGGAGGCAAACGCCAACAGTTCTTCCGAATCCAATCCCTGATATATACCGTACAGGGTACCGGCACAAAAGGCATCCCCTGCCCCGACGCTGCCGCGAATTTCTTCGGGCGGGATTTTCAGCGAGGGCATCACGGTGAAACGGCCCGTGGAGACGTCCAGGCAAAAGCCGGCCGGCTTGCAATGAACGACAACGCGTTCCCGCACGCCGCAGGCCGCCGTTTTTTCCATTGCGGTTCTGACGTTGTCCACGTCAAGCGACCCGTCCGCACGGTAGGGTGCCAGCCCCCAAATGCCGCAGCATTCGATTTCGTTAATAATGACGTTATCGCAATACCGCAATGCAGGCAGCATAACTTCACGATAGTCGGCACACACGTTGCTGACGGCGTCCACCGACGTTTTGATGCCGTGGGCCTGCGCGTCACACAAAAAGCGCGCCATCACGGTACCGTATTCGGCATCCCGAGCGTCAAAGGCATCCTGCAGCATGATATAGCCGATATGCAGCATGGACGCCTTGGCGGTCACGTCGTCAAGGTTAACGTCCCCGGGATAAAAATGGGCGCCGGCCCCTTTGGCGCAAAAGATGGTGCGCTCGCCCGAGGGTACACTCATAATATCACTGAAGCTGGTGGGGTGCACGAAATCAATGACGACGCCGTCGGTATCAAGCCCGTTTTCACGCATTTGCTTCAAGAGCCATTTGCCGTAATCGTCATCCCCAACGCGCCCCAGCGCATACACGGGCAGTGACGGGTCGATGCGTTTGAGATCAATACCCGTATTGGGCACGCAGCCGCCGACCGCCTGCGACACCGACAGAATATCTGTCTGCATCCCTTTTTCAGGATACCCGGAAATCGTTTTGACAAGGTCGGTTAAGATATTCCCCGCTACGGCAATGCCGCGCTTTTGCTTTGTTGCCACAAAAACCGCCCCCCTTTAACATAATATTATAATAATAGCACAAAACGCTTTGATACGCAAGTTTTTTCCGTCCGATGCATTGCAATTTCGGGCCGATTCGGCTATACTATAAACAATCAACAACACAAGAAAGGATTTCCGTTATGGCATATATCAACGAACAAATCCCCGAGAATCAACCCGAGCCCCAAACGCGCGTCGATATGTGGGACGATTTATCGGTCCGCCCCGGTTTCATCGATTTGCGGCCTTTGGAAGAGGACCGTGTCGTGCTGAAAAACCCGCACAAAGGATGGTTCTGGCATTTCATTGACAACGGTCTGCACAGCGGCTGGTATCGAAACCAAAACGTCGAAGGCGACTATTTGGAAGACTTTCCCGGTATGAACCACCTGTATCTTCGCTTTGACTGGAGCGACGTGGAAATAGAACGCGGTGTGTACGACTGGTCGCCGCTGGATAAAATTATGGAAGAATGGGGACCGCACGGTTACACCTTCTCTATGCGTGTATGCGCTTTTGAAGCAGGTTCGGGCACCCGCTATTCCGCCACGCCGACCTACGTTTTTGAGGACGGTGCAAAATGCTATCACACGATGCACGGCGATACGCAGGTTGACTACGGCGATCCGATTTTCTTAAACCATTTGGAACGCTTTATGGCAGAGTTCGGCCGCAAATACAACGGTGACCCGCGCCTGGAGATTCTGGACATCGGTACCTACGGTACCTGGGGGGAGGGCCACACCGTGCATGGTGACGGCAAAATCTATCCCACGTCCGTCGTCAAAAAGCATATGGACCTGCACGCCAAATACTTCCCCGACACCTTCGTTTTGTGCAATGACGACCATATCGTCGGCCGCACCATTCACGGGCAGGCCGAAGTGTGCGAAATGATGGACTATGCCGAGGCACGCGGGTTCGGCCTGCAGGACGACTCCATTTGCATCTATGACGGTGCCGGCTACAACACGGCACGCGCCGATTGGGCTTTCCGCCGCTTGGGCAAATACGCCCCCAACTGCATTGAACTGCAGCACTACGCCCAAATCGGCGATGCCATGTGGCGCGAAGGACTGACCTCCATCGAGGCCTACCGCGACGTGCAGGCAACGTTTGCCGGTTTCCACGGGTATCCCCGCCCCTGGCTGGAAAAGAATCCCTACTTGACGGAATACTGCGCCAACCGCCTGGGGTACTGGTTCTTCGTTCCTTATGCCTATTTGTACCCGCTGCAGAACACGGCGCACAACGCCATGCGCCTGTGCCTGGAGAACCGCGGCTGGGCTAAGGCATACCATCCCTACAAACTCAAAGTTCGCCTGAAAAACGAGCAAAACACCTACGTACTCGATACGCTGACAGACGTGCGTGAGTGGGGCCCGGGCGACCGCCGCGAAACCGTCATTCCGCTGGATCTGCGCAACGTCACGCCCGGCGACTACGCCCTGCAAATCGGCCTGTTCGAAGGCGAGCGTGCAATTAAGCTGGCTATGCGCAACTGCATTGACGGGTACTGGTACACCATTACCAAAACAACCGTTGCCGGCGTATAAAGCCAACAAGCAAAATAAACCACACAAAAAATGCATCTGCCGCCGGCAGATGCATTTTTTATTTAACACACAGCTTCTATTTCATTCAGACAATCAAAGAATGCCTTGACGACCGCGGGGTCAAAATGATGCCCGCTGCCCTCGGAAATGATACCGCGCGCCGTTTCCTTATCCATGGCTTTTTTATAGCAGCGGTCGGAACGCAGCGCGTCGTACACGTCTGCCACAGCCATAATACGGGCAGAGAGCGGGATATCTTCCCCGGACAATCCGCAGGGATAACCGCTGCCGTCCCATTTTTCATGGTGATAATGCGCGACTTCCTCGGCACAGTTGACGTAGGCCTCGCTCTCAACGCCTTTCATAACCTTTTCAATGATATCCACGCCGGCCGCAGCATGCAGCTTCATGGCATCGAATTCCTCCGGGGTCAGTTTACCGGGTTTCATTAAAATGGCGTCCGAAACGGTGATTTTTCCCAGGTCGTGCAGCGGCGCTGCATCCACCAAACGCTTGATGTATTCGTCCGTCAGTACGTCGGTGTGCACACCGGTCTTTTGCAATTGTGTGGCAAGCAATGAAACGTATTGCGCCGTGCGGATAATATGGCTGCCGGTTTCGCCGTTTCGTGCTTCCACGACGTTGGCGATACCACCGATAACGGAACGCTGCATGTGCACGATTTCACGGGTGCGTTCCTCAACGTCTTTTTCCAGCCGTGCAGCGTAGGCATAGCTGTCGGTCACGTCATCAAGCTCGTAAATCAATCCCATTTCTTCATCGCGGTTCATTATGGGATTCTTTTTAATTAAGTACGTACGTTCATTATACGTAACGTGGGTTCCGTTTGCAAATTCCTGCAGCTGCCCGATGGAAAACGCCGATGCCGTCATTTCGTCCATCAGTTTGTTGGAGTAGGCCACACGATTACGGCGGTCCAGCACCAGCAGCCCGGCCACCGCATTATTTAGGGCGTTTTCCTTGGCAAAGCCAACCACGTCGAAGATGCGGTACCGTACAAAGAGCAGGAACAAAATGAACACACCGACCGTCACACCGGCCATCGTGGAATCGTATCCGCCGGTCCATCCGAGCAGATACAGAATGTAACCCAAAATACCCGTGCCGATCATGGCGAAAATCCACATCACGGAGGCTTTTTCAAACCGCGTTTTGCTGCGTTTGACTTCTATCAATGCCAAAACCAAATCTGCCAGCGTATAGGCAAAAATGGAAACCATGTACACGTAATACAGCGGTCCGTGCGTCAGCTGCAGATGAGAGAAGACGGCATCCGTCGTATAATCCACCGTGGCGTAATACAAATAGTGGTAATGGTTGGTGAAAACGATAATCGGAATCAAGGCGGAATAAATGGCCAACGCCACACGCAATTTTCTCGACACGTGGTATCCGCAATACGTGGCAATAAAGAAGAATGACGCACACATGGTAAAAGGTTTACCGATGTAGGATACGGCGGCGCCGATAATGGCGGCGTCCACATCCGTGGCAACAATTTCCACCATATACCCGGCCATCATGATCAGCGTAGCAAATCCCAACAGTAATATATCGGTTTGCAGCCGCGACGGCTTTTGAAAAAAAGCATAAATCAGTTCAAAAAATAGTACGACGATGGCCAATGCCTGAAACGCGTAGACTATCCAGTATCCCATTCCCATAGAGCATTACTCCTTTTTGAGATATCGATTTGACGCCCGATGCAAAAACTCAACGATACTCCG
>DCGU01000055.1:0-35441 GCA_002315325.1 Clostridiales bacterium UBA1770 | reverse complement strand
CGGCAGATAAGCCGTCATACCCATTTTTTGCGCCATACACGTCAGTGATTTTTCGTACTGGGCCGGCGAAATAGCCCCGTGTGCCAAAAAAGTATCCAATAGGTTCTTTTGCTTCAAAAACAAACGTTTGTTCTTTTCCTCCGGGGGGAGATGCGACCAATCGCCCTCTTCTTCGGCGGCGTTTTGCCGGCAGGCGTCACCGTCCGGCATCATACGATAGGTGCCTCAAAGTACGGCTTACCGTCCGTGATGATCACGTCGCACCATTCCTGCATGGAAAAACTGCGGGGGCGGATGACAACACGTTTATCATATACTTCCAGTTGGAAACCGATGTCGAAGCTGTTGTCTTCCCCGTGATGATTCCCGCAGGCCAATGACGGCGTCATGACGTAGGTCACGCCGTTCTTCACCTCAAAGGAAGACCAGCCGCCGTTTTTCTGCGTTTGGGCACCGCATAATCCCATATGGGAATGCCCGCTGAAATAATAGACGTTTTTATATTTTTCCAATACGGCTTTCACTTTATCGGATGACGCGCCGATGCCGCCGTCCATAGGGTCGGCATTAGGGTCTTCCTCGGCGTCCCACGTTTTGGGCAAACCGTGCATACCGTTGATGGCCTGATGATTGAACACAAATGCCGGCAATCCGTTCGCGGTTCCCTGCTTCAACTGTTCATCCAGCCACTCGATTTGGTCATCGTTGATATTGGCATCACACCCGCCGTCGCATTGACTGCCGAGCATGATCATCGTATATCCGTTGATGGACTTAGCATAATAATTCTGCGTCAATTGGATACCGGTGAATTTATTGACTGCAGCTCTGAATTCAATTTCTGCTTGGTCGAAACTATCGTCGTGCCAAGTATCGTGATTACCGAATTGCAGCAAAAGATTTTTGGCATAACCTTTCGTTTCCTCGGAAAAGCAAGCGAAGAACAACTCCCAGTTATGATGCATACCGCGGGACGTCGTATCCCCCGTAATCTCCAATGCGTCCACAGGACACAGAGAGGCTTTATCATCCCGCAGAACGTTGCGGAAACGCTCCTGCGGCAGTGCCGGCATCGGATGTTTGACGTCCAAATGCGTATCGCTGACAATCGTCATATTTAAGCGGATATTGTCCGCCAAAGGTTTCATCAATTCCATTGTACTCTCGTCGGGCAACTGCCCGCCCCTCCGTAAAATGATATTCGTTATTTTCCGTTCTTCGGAGCATCCTGTTTATGACAGTCACCCCCGTACGGGCAACGGGAACAACAGCCGGAACATCCCCCGCGTTTTGACACGCAGCATACAACGACCGCGCACACAATCGCCAAAACCAGACCGCCGAACAACATCCAACTGATGGCGTTCATACAGAGGCACCTCCGTTCCCATATTTTATTTATTATAACGCAAAATTGATTAATATGCAAGATGTGAACCGCACGTGATATTTCGGTTGCTTTTAATACCTTTTTGTGGTATACTTGTACCCGTTAATACGCAATAATGTGTTTTTTCGGAGGCAATAACCTATGAACGAGCGTCGTTCTTTTTTTTCATCCCCACGCTTTTCCGCCCTGCTGATCATCTTGGCGGGCTGCTGCTGGGGTACAACCGGCCTGTTTGTCAGGCGCCTATCCGCATCCGGGCTGTCGTCCGTACAGATTTCGGCATTGCGCACGATTTTTTCCTTTTTGATTTTTTTGTGCATCGTCCTGATTAAAGATCCCAAGCTGCTGCGTATCAAATGGCGCGATATTTGGTGTTTTCTCGGGACCGGTGTCTGCAGTTTGACGTTTTTCAACGTCTGCTACTTTACGACCATCAACCTGACTTCACTGTCTACCGCGGCCGTGCTGTTGTACACCGAGCCGGCCATTTTGATGTTGTTGTCCGCACCGCTCTTCCATGAAAAATTAACGCGCCGCAAACTGATATCCCTTGTGCTGACGTTATGCGGGTGCGTACTGGTCACAGGCATTCTGACCGATGCGCCGGCCTTAACCTTCGTCGGCATTTTGACAGGTTTGGGCGCCGGTTTCGGGTACGCGCTGTACAGCGTGTTTGCCCGCTACGCTTTTCAGCGTGGGTACGATACACTGACCGTGAACGTATATACCTTTATGTTTTCCACGTTGTCGCTCGTTCCCTTTGCACAGCCCGGGCAAATCGTATCCATGACCATGGCCGGCGATATGCCGTGGCTGGTTGCCGTATGCCAGGCAATTTGTTCCACGGTGCTGCCTTATCTGCTGTACACAATCGGCCTGAAACGCGTGGACAACGGTCCTGCCTCCATTATGGCTTCGACAGAACCGGTGGTTGCCACCATTCTCAGTGTGGCCGTATTCCGTGAATCCATGACCTGGATGGCTGCCGTCGGCATTGTGCTGGTCATCGGCGCCATCGTATTGCTGAATATTACGCCAAGAAATAAAAACGAGTAAACGAATCCATATCTATATAGGCAAAAAGGTGCTGAAATCAGCACCTTTTTTCTTTATTTCATAACGGGGCGGAGATCGCCGTTATCCATACGGAACACCTTGTCCGCTTTGGCGGCAATATCCATATCGTGCGTTACAACAACCAGCGTCTGCTTCAACTCATTTTTCAGGCGCAGCAGCAAGTTCAGGACGTCCATCGCGCTTTCTTTATCCAAATTGCCTGTCGGTTCATCGGCGAACAGCAAAGACGGGTAATGGATGAGTGCCCGCGCAATCGAGACGCGCTGCTGCTGACCGCCGGACAATTCGCTCGGCAAATGGTTCAGCCGGTCGGAAAGACCGAGCGTATCCACCAGCATGCGCAGGCGTTCCCGATACTTCTCTACATCGCGGTCGGCTGCAGAGAGCGGCAGCAGGATATTTTCCAGTGCCGTCAGGTACG
The DNA here is from genome assembly GCA_002315325.1 of Clostridiales bacterium UBA1770. Classification (GTDB taxonomy): domain Bacteria; phylum Bacillota; class Clostridia; order Oscillospirales; family CAG-272; genus UBA1770. Next base: position 32,553 of record DCGU01000055.1, on the reverse strand, counting down.
GAACCAAACGATGCTCCTGAAAAACGAATCCGATCATTTTGCCGCGGAAACGGCACAGTTCATCGCGGCTCATTTGCGTGATTTCCTGTCCGCGCAAATAGATATGCCCCGCCTGCGGCTCATCCAGTCCGGCACACAGCTGAATCAACGTACTCTTACCGGAGCCGGAAGAACCGATGATGGCAGTGAATTCCCCTTCTTCCACCGAAAAGGACACGTGGTTCACGGCCGTAACCACACGGTCGTATTGCTTATATTGTTTGATAACGTCACGCGTTTCAAGAATGGCCATGGCCGACACCTCCTTTTTGTACTGTGGGACAGACGCGCCGCGCACTGATATACGTCACAACGGCGGCCGCAAATCCGGCTGTCAAAACAACCGCGACGTACGGCAGGAAACCGATTCGAACCGCCGACAGCGGTACGTCCGGCAGGGACAACAACTTTTCAAACAAAAGACAAACGGGATAGGCAAACAGCGCCGTGCCGACAGCTGTCAATGCACCGCAAACGCCTGCCTCACTCCGCAGCAGCGCCGCAATCTCGGCGTCGCTTTTACCAATACCGAATAAAAGGTCCAAATCCTTTTTCCGTTTTTTATAGTGACCGTTTTGCGTAAACAGCCACGTCAGGGGCAACAGACACAACACCAAAATACCGTGGCAAAGCGTACCGCAGGAGAACCCGCTGCAGGACCACACTTTATCGTTCCAAACGTCATTCTGCATCGTATAGGCATACGCCGTGTTGCCGTCCTCGTCGGTGTCGGCAAGGACGAATGCGGCCAGCACGTCAGCCAATGCCGCCAAATGCTTCGATGAAATTGACCGATCGACGCAAACGTCAACGGTTGCGGCGAAGTAAGACCGCCCGCAGATTTTTGCCGCGTCTTCCCCGCATACGCGCACAACCGGTACGTCGGCGGCACCCTGTGTAACGGCGGTCACCGTGAAATTATCATACAAATACGACACGTACTGCAGCTGCGTTTCCAGCAGCACCGTGGGGTCTGTCAGCATGGCCGTGTCCTCCACGTAGCGTCGCAAATTAACGTCCTGCCCCCGTGCCGTATGCAGCACGTCGCCGACAGCAATCTGCCAATCACACCCGCGCGGCAGTTCCAAAACAGCCGTGCCGGGCGCAACGGTATCGTCCGCGGTCAGGAGCCAGTTATTATCGGCCGACAAATTGCCGAACGGTGACGTCGTTTTCGTCTTATAGCTTTTGATTTGGTCGTCTTTTAATAACAGTTCTGCGTTGGGGACAAGGGCATTATCCCCCGTCGGCATAACGTATGCCTGTCCGTACGTCAAAATCGGGGTAAACGGGTTGGTCTTGGTATCATTGCCCGTGCGCCGGCGGAACCCGACGGCAACCGTTTTCCCGTCATACGAGAAAGTATCCGTGACGTAGAACTGAATATGGTTATATTCATCATTGGGCGTATCCAGATTGACGTTTTCATAGTTCTTTGGATATTGTGCCGCAAGCCCCCGTGCTTTGGATACTTCATCCGCATCGGGATACGATGGCAGGGACAAACTCTGTTCCGCACAGACGTCACCGTCCAACGCGACGGCGAAAGCGTCCGTGTGCAATGCGCACAAAGTACCGTTCACCGTTTTCAATTCCATAATGCCCGTCACACCGGTGGGAAGCGTGCCGAAATCGGCAAACAAAGCGGATGCGGGATTATACAACAGATAACCGGTGTCACCGTCCGCTGCAACGATGGCGGACACCGTCGTTTCGATACTGTCCGCGCCGAGCAGGCCGTTATCCGCAGCACTGCCGTGCAGCAGTTCCTCGGCACTTTTCACATACTTGGATAATTTCCCGCCGTCATACGTTTTCCGTTCCGAATAATTGACGCGATGAAGCGTGACGGTCTCCCCCACGGCAAAATCGGAAATTTCGTCTGCGGGCAATGCCAACACGATGCCGTCCTGTGCCTGCAGCGACGTCGGCAGCGGCGCGGATTCATAAAACGAAACCGCGTCCTGCGCGGCCAGTGCCGCGTAATCGTTGGGATGCAGCAGCAGCGTCATACCGTCAAACGCGCCGCGGCGAATAAAGGAAATTGTCAATTGCAAAAGCGTTGCACCGGCATCCCCGTTTTCCTGCCGGCCGCGCACGATAATCGTATCACCGACGGCAAGGTCCAAGCTTACCGTGGGACCGGACGTCGGCAGCAGCAGCGTGACTTCGCCCTCTTTTTTGGGTGAATAGGTAAAATCAAGCGCCTCGTTCGTCACTTCGTTCGCAATGCGTAACGTCACGTCGCCGAACAATTCATACGTACCCGCAGTGACACCGCCGTCGGTTTGCCCCGGCAGCAATAAAAGATGCGTGCCGACGTCGGCAGCCTTTTCGGTATCGTTCACCGCTGCGTTTGCCACACCCGCAACGGCCGAAATCTGCGAGAGCACGTCGGTTTGTACCTGCGGTGAAAAACCGTCGTCTGCCGTGAGTGTAAATGCCGCGACAGCGTCGGCGCCGTTCGCCGTTCCCCGCCCCACGGCAAAGAGCCCCAGCGCACTCGATGCGCAAAGGCTGCAAATCAAAATGAGCGGAAGATAATAGCGGCGCATACGGAAAAGGCCGAGCAGTGCCAGGCGCAGCGGCTGATTTGTCCCCGTAACGTCGGCAGATTTACGCGGTGACGAAACGATATCGGCAACGTTCGAAGCGGCCAGGAGTTTGACCGGCTGTTGGCGAACCAAATGAGAAGCCTGCAGACCGATGGAGAGCCAGGTTAACAGGGGCATAACAAGCAGCAGCAGCCAAAGACAACCGAAGTGCCAATAACAGGTAAAGCCGGCCAATGCATACGCAAGCGTGGCAACAAGACCGGTGAGCAGCCAGGACGGCAGCGTCAATACGATACAAAGCGAAAAAAACTGCAGGCAAAGCAATGCGCGCAGCCGCTTGGTATCCGAGCCGAACGTGATATAGAGCCCGTGCACGAACTTGCCCGCATCCACTTCGGCGCGGACAACGACGGACAGCACGCACAGGCACACGGGAAGCCACAGACAAAGCCCCAGGAGCAAAAGCATATGACTGCCTGCCGACAACCGGCGCAGGACGGCGGCAAAAGATACCCCCGTCACCCGCAAAGCGTCGGTAAATTCCCCCGTCAGCGCGTCGGCAAGGCCCAGGGAAGAAGACTGTATAAAGAAAGGCAGGCAAAACAGCATATCCAACAGAATAAACGTCAGTGCCAGCGGGGCATACGTTGCCTTGGCTGCCAGCATATTTTTCCAGGACGGTTTCAGTGACGCGCGATAAAACTGCCGGATTTTTTCATAAAGGTCTGTCCACATACGTTTTCCCTCCTTCCGCATTTATTATAAACCAATTGTAAAACTACGTTTTACAATTGGAATCTGCACGGCGGGGGCACGCGCGCTTATCGCCGCCTTCAAAAATCGAAGATTTTTGAGACACCCCTGTGCACGCGGACTCGCTTTGCTCGTCTAAAAGGTGTTTTTTCGGCGGCAAAGCTGCCGAAAAAACGAATTTATCGATAAACTTTTGATTCTTACAATTGACTGTTTTTATTATAAAGTAAATATTTAAATCAATTTAAAAATATAAAAGTATTATACCCAAATTGAATGACGTTGTCAAATGCATATTACAATGATTGCACAGTTTGTGCCTTTTTTGTACTCATTTTACATGAGCGTACACTTTTTGTAAAAAGCCAAACAAAACGGGGAGACACCGTATCGTCGGTATCTCCCCTGTGCATTTCCTGTTATTCGGTTTTTCCGTTACAATACTCACTGATGACACGAACCAGCAGGTCGTTCAGTTTTTCAACCTCGTGCTCACCGACCGTGGCCTCGAGATGGTCGCCGCCGATACCGGAATCGTTGGTCAGGAAGACGTAGGTGCCGCCGGTCAAAACGGCAAAGGAACGGAACAGGGCCTCACTGGATTGATCCACACCGCTGGACGCGACGGGGATGATACGGATACCCGTAGCGGCCGCAACGTCGATTGTCTTTTGCAGTTGTGCTTTGACGGTTGCTTCATCGTGTGCCGGGGCGTCCAGCACCAGGAACAAAAGCTTTACGCTGTTCTCTGCCCAGTCGTGTTCATTGACGGCGTTTCCCAGAGCGGTATGCACAGCCTCGGGGTAGTCACCGCCGCCGTCGGAGCTTTGCGCACTCAATTCACTCTGTACGACCGTCAAATCCGTGGTGAACTCGAAGGGACGAACGATATAGTCGTCCTCTGTGTCACGGTAGAAGTTGACGCTGGTACGGACGGGAATCTGCAGGGAGGTTTTTACCTGCGTGATAACGTCTGCCAGTTCCGCTTTCAAAAACGTCAGTTCGTCGCCCATGGAACCGGTGGTATCCACCATAAACATCAAGTCCAGGGCCAATTTGTTTTTCGACCCGGCAGCGTCAACGTTGACCGTTTCACTGCCATCCCAGTCCATCGTGACCGTATTGCCGCCGACAACGTAGGAAATGGCGTAGGCAGCTTCCTTATCCGTATAAAACAGATAGGCATTGCCGTTCCTGTCGGATACGGCACGGTAAACCACGGTACCGTCCGCTTTAACCAAGCTGACGGGAACGTTATCCAAAGGCACGTCATTGCCGAAACGGACGACAATGCGGTTCTTGGCCCACAGCCCCCAGTTATCGATCAGTTCGTACCAGTTGTTGTCGTTCACCAAATGCTTCCAAAAATCCCAGTTGTCCAAATCTTTCCATTCTGCCGCCGTCAGCATACCTGCCTTGGGTTCGTTATAAGCAGCGACGTCGCCGTCACCGCCGTCAACGTCAACGCCTTCCGGTACGGTGGAAACGCTGCTGTCAATGATGACAACGCCTTCCCCATCGTACGAAGGCATGCCGGTTGGCACGCTATCAAACGATGCGGTCCCCGGTTCATAGGCGTACGTGCCCTCGTCACTGCTCTTGGAATAAAAAATACCGCGGTCATCTGCGGGGACGATTGCTTCGTCGGCCGTTTTCGTCCCCGTGCAGGACACGGCGCAAAAAAGCATCAAAACGGCCAGCAAAGCACAGCCGAAGCGTCGAAAAGTCTTCATTTTATTCATAATACTCTCCCTTTCCATTGTGCAAGCCGACCGACCTAAAAGCCGGCAAGCAGCGTTGTTTCGCCTATACTGACGCAAAAGCCGGGATTTTGTTCCCGGCTTTTGCAAAGATATTTCATTCAGTGGAAAATATTGCCGTTTGCGTCGTACACTTGCGTACGGAACACCGTATGGTATTCGGACAGCGGATTTTCAACGCCGAGGCCCAACAGGGTTCTGGCGGCGCCGACAAGACTTTCGGGATTCAAATATTCGTCTTGCGTGGCGGATAAGCGCAGTACCATTTTAACCACCCCGTCCGCAAAGGCAGCGGAAACGGACTGAATCATCGGCACGATATCCACCGTGCGCTCGCCGGCCTTGCCCTTTTTCACGATATTGACGGGCGAGGTCCCCAGCATTTTGACCAATGATGCGGTTTTTTCCTGCGTCATACCGTCCCAGCACAGCTCAACCGTGTAATCGGAAGAGGCCATATCGGTAAACGACGTCACGGGGGTATAGACCTCCAGAATGCGCATGTCGTCGGTCAATTCGGCGTTGAGTTTTTCCATAATAACGGGCAGCGGCATATCCCTGTCAATGCGCAAATCAAGGTATTCGCAGGCCGATTCCACACCGATGGACAGCGGCAATGCGAAAACCACCTTCGGATGCGGGTTAAAGCCAAGCGTATACCACACGGGAATGCCCGCACGGTTCAGTACGCTCTGCACGGTCCGCTGCAAATCCAAATGGGAAAAATATTGGGCGTCGCCCCGCTTACAATATTTAATACGAACCGGTGCGTAGGGTTCAATCGGCGGCCAATCGTTTTTGGCGGCGGCATGAATGGGCGTCGGGTTCACTGTTTTTTCGATTTCGGACAACACGTTCTTTCACCTCCCAAACAGGATGCACCGCAGCCGGAACACTGTTCCCGACAGTTGGGCGTGGTATGGCCCTCATAGGCGCGATGGCGTTCCCGCAGCAGGAACGCTTTGGAAACACCGCAGTCGATGACGTCCCAAGGCAGGACTTCGTCCTCCCCCAGTTCACGGTTGGCATAGAAAGCGGGATCGATGCCGGCGTCATTGAATGCCTGTATCCAGGCATCATAATTGAAATATTCACTCCAGGCGTCAAAGCGGAAACCGCGCTGCTGCGCCAAAATCAGCACACGGGACAGACGTCTGTCGCCGCGGGCCAAAGCTGCCTCAATACGGCAGGTCTTGGCATCGTGATGCTGATAACGAATCTTGCGGTCCGTCACGCAGGCACCGATGAGTTTCTGTTTGCGTTCCTGCTCTTCCAACGTATCCTGCGCCTCCCACTGGAACGGCGTAAAGGGCTTCGGGATAAAGGATGACACGCTGAACGTCACGTTGACGGGTTTGCCCTTGGCACGGTCCGGCGTGGCGTAGAACTGCCGAATCACGGATGCGGCCAATGCCGGAATGCCGCGCAGGTCGTCGTCCGTCTCGGTCGGCAGGCCCTGCATAAAATACAACTTAATGGCACTCTTGCCGCCCGAAAAGGCGACGGATGCGGCCTTCAAAATATCCTCTTCGGTGACGTTTTTGTTGATGACGTCACGCAGACGCTGGGTGCCCGCCTCCGGGGCAAACGTAATGGAGGATGCACGTACGGATACGATTTTGTCCATCAGTTCCTTGGTGAAACTGTCGGCACGCAGGGACGGCAAGGACAGATTGACCTTGAGCGGCTGCGTCCAGGACAGCAGTTTATCCGTTAACAAATCCAGTTGCGAATAGTCGTCGATAGCCAGGGACGTTAAGGAAATTTCCTCATACCCCGTGGCATTGAACAGACAGCGCGCCTGGTTATCCAATACTTCCGGTGATTTTTCACGCACGGGACGGTAGACCATACCGGCCTGGCAAAAACGGCAGCCGCGGATACATCCGCGGAAGACTTCCAGCATAATACGGTCCTGTACCGTTTCCACGTAGGGCATGACGACCTTTTCCGGGAAGAACGCCTTATCCATATCCTGCACGATGCGTTTGATTACGCGGGCAGGCACGTCCGGATATTTCGGTGTATACGCTTTGATCGTACCGTCCTCATTGTACGTCACGTCGTATAAAGACGGCACGTAGACGCCGGGAATGGTGGCAGCTGCTTCGTGCAAAAACGTTTCCTTGGTATAGCGGCCCTCCTGCTTCATGCGGATATACAGGCGCACGATTTCGGGCAGCATTTCCTCCCCTTCCCCGATATTGAACAAATCGAAGAAGTCGGCAACGGGTTCGGCATTGTAGGCGCAGGGACCGCCGCCGATGACCAGCGGCGCATCCGGTGCACGGTCGGCAGCCAACAGCGGCAGGCCGGCCAAATCCAGCATATTGACGACGTTGGTATAGCACATCTCATACTGGAGCGTAAAGGCGATAAAATCGAAATCGGCAATGGGGTCGCCGCTTTCGTGCGCGCAGAGCGGCATGCCGTAGCGGCGCATCTGCTCTTCCATATCCGTCCAGGGAGCATACACACGCTCACACCAAATATCGTCGTATTGATTTAAAGCCCCGGCCAAAATGCGGACACCCAAATTGGACATACCGATTTCATAGCTGTCGGGGAAACAGAAAGCAAAGCGCGCGGCAATTTGGGACTTATCCTTGATGACGGAACCGTATTCGCCGCCGCTGTAGCGGCCGGGCTTTGCGACGCTTTTTAGCAGCGTACTGCGATAAGGCAGTGCCTTGCCGTGATTCTCGTTATTTCCCGGTTTTGACGTTTTTGCCGCCGCTGCCGGGGTGCGGGGTGACAGAGTCTCTTTTTCCATTTTTCAAATCCTTATCTTCGCGAATCAAATATAAGCGGGTGATAATCCAGACGGGCACCAGCCAAATCAGCTGCAGGAGAATGACGCGCAGTGCCGGCATGGAACCAAACCCGGTCAGCAGCATCATATCCAACGCCAGCAGTGCACCGACAATCATCGCCAGCCAACGCATCAGCATGTTGACGCGGTAAATTTGCCGGATTCCGGCAGCGGCCACAAGACCGTGCGCCGTTTGCGAGGCACTGCCGCAGGCAATCAACGCCGACGACGAGCCGGGCGGCAGCGGCAGTTCACGGTGACGCTTGGGTTTCAAAACGTTGACGGGAACGGAACGCTGCCCGCCCGGTTCAACAACGCTCAAGCATTTTCCGACGAATGCGTCGTTCAAAACGGGATCCTCGGTGTAAATACCGGTGGCTATACTGAATTCGGTCAGCCCGGGAACAGCACCCAAAAAGCCGGCGTAAACACCGTATTCCACTTCAAAAATCAGTTTAAGTTCGCCGTCAAACGCGGCATACAACAACCCCGTATCCTTGCTGTTTCTCTTGATGCGGGTATCATTCTCGTTGGGGGCGTTGATCCCGTTCGACTGCATGAATTTCCACGTGCCGACAATCGCGTGCACGCTTTGTTCGCCGCTTTCGTTCATACCGATAAAATCGGCTTTGATACCGACCGGTGTAACCTCGACAATTTGTACTTCCTCCGCAGTCGGTGCGACGGCAGATTTTTCCATAATGCCGGCAAGCGTTCCGCCCATTTTTTCAAACAAGCGGCGTATACGGCTGACGTACAGCGTCGTATCGCCCGCGTTTTTCACGTGCATTTCCGTACTGTTGCGCGCCTCCAGCGCCACGTCATCCGGGAACAATAACATCGACGGGCCAACGTACAAATACGGCGCGTTGCGGCCGATCATCGTACAGCGGCGCTTGGCCAGCAGCCGTTCGGATACAAGCCAGGGATAGGCCATATGAAGCGTCACAAAGGACGGCAGCAGACACAAAAGCGTAACCTCCGCCCAGGAGCAGGCAACAAACCACGAATTGCCCTGCAAAATGGCAAACAGGCCCGCTGCGAGTGCCAAAAGAAAGGCAAGCGGCAGCATATACGGCAGGGAGCGTTCGTACGGTTCTGCCTCGTGGAAACGGGCACGGAAATGACGAACGACGTCCACGGGACGCGCCAGCCACATCATACGGGGACGGCCTTTATTCGTGTTTTGATTCGGGCCGGACATGGGTTCGTACAACGGTTCAACGGCATACTTTACGCCCTCGCTGCTGACCACACGGAAGGATTCCTTTTCTGCCTTGACATACATATAGTCGCGCAGCGTGACCGCCAGCATACCCATGACGCCGACGCAGTTCAGCTGCAGCACGTCAGCGGCACCGGTTACAACGGCAACCGCATCGTAAATCAATAGCGACAGACAAATCAAAATAGGCACTGAAACGGAGTTCGGCCGCATACCGAACATTTGTTTTATCCCGCGCAGCATGGTACGGCCGGACAGCAAAATGGCTGCCGACAACACCAACGCACCGAACGCGGTATATAAAACGGGTCTTTCCGTTTTGTTCAAAATAGATAGAAACGGTACGTGCATCACGGGTGTCAGGTCATAGTAAATCATGAACAACGTGAGCAGCAGCGTAATGGCACACCGCATTGCATTAAATACGTAATATGCGCGGTAACGATGCCTGATTTTTGCACGCGAGGTCTTTTCGGCTTCCGGCGATGACATATCGTATTCCACACCGGTGTATTGCGCGACAACCGGCGGCCAGCACGACGCGTCGTCCGGCGTATTGCGCTTCATTTCTTCAATTTGACTAAAGCCAATGACGCGCGCCAAATCAGCTTCGTAACCGAGATGCAGCGACAGTTCCTTATCCTCTTTCGACAGGTCCTGCTTCGGCTGCGTTTCTTTCCCGGCAGCGTTGGCGGCCCGTTCTTGGCGCGCCAAATTGGCGGCAATGGTATCCGCAACTTCGCGGGCAGTCATAGATTCCCTGTCAACGTTGTCATGGGACAGACTCCCCTCGGTCTTGCCCGATTCGGGTGACGGCACGTCGGCGACAGGCTGCGGCATCGGTTCATCGGGCTGCGGCGCCTGCACCGGCGCGGGTTCATCCGGCACCGTTCCCACCCATTTGACGTGAGGCGTTGTATTTTCGGGGACGGCAGCTGTTGTATCCGCCTGCTCCGGTTCGGGAACGGGAGCGGCGTCCGCAGCAGCCGGTTCTTCCGCAGCGGGTTCGGCGGGAACGGATGCCCCGGGCACGTCGGCCGCTTCGGCGCCCTGTTCCTGCGGTTCGGCAACCGGTTCGGCAACCGTTTCGGGACCAATGTCGTTATTTTCTTCGTTCAACGCAGAAAACGCCTCTTCTTCGGTCAAAATCCTGGGCTGTCCTTCCTGCGGCAAACGGTCCAAAAGGGTTGCCAAATAGGCATTAAATTGTTCAAGCTTTTGATCTTTGGGTGCGGGCGCTTCTTCCGCTTCCGGTTCGGGGGCGGCCTGTGCAGCGGGTTCCTCCGTCACGGGTTCCTGTTCATCGGGAACCGAGGCAGAGGACGAAGCGGCTTCGGCATCCTCAATCACGTCGTCTGCTTCTTCCGTTTCTTCCGTTTCCGCCGTATCAACCGCATCGGTACCAACGCTGTCAACGTTGTCAACGCTGTCCGCTGCCGTTTCTTGAGCAACTTCCAAAACGAGTGCGGGCGCTTCACCCGGTTCATCGCTGTCGTCACTTGCCTGTGCAGCGTCTTCACCGGCAGATGCGGCTGCAGACGCTTCATCAGGTGCAGCGTCGTCCGTCGGGACCAAATCGTTTGCAGATGCCGCTGCCCCGTCGGGTTCCGTTTGGGGGGCGGGTATATCTTCGGCAAACGCAGCGCCGAAAATGTCGTCAAACGACACCTCGTCTTCGGGCGCCGCCTGCGATGCGCTCGGCGTTTCTGTTTGTTCGGAAACGGAGGCAATGGCGGACAGGAGAGCATTTTCCAAATCCTTATCCGACTGCGTTTTCTTTTTATCTGTGTGCGGCTGATCGTTTTCGAGAGATGCCCGCAGCTTTGCCAGGGCGTCTTCTTCCGCCTGCGATACGTACTCTTTATCCTGTTTGGATGCGCTCATTTCTTCCCCTCCTCTCCGATATTCGTTACGTTCTTATTTTGCAACGTGATGCTGACGGGCGACTTCAGCCAAAACGACGGAAGCAGCCGTGGACACGTTAAAGGAATTGACCTGCCCGTACATGGGGATGGACACGATACCGTCTGCCGTTTTCTTCAGCAGGTCGGAAACACCGTTGCCCTCACTGCCCAGAATCAGGGCGCAGCCGCCCTTAAAATCAGTCTCATAATAGGCGGTACCGCCGGCTTCAACCGCGTAGACCCAAACACCGGCTTCCTGCAATTGTTTCACCGTAGCAGCCAGGTTGACAACCTTGGCAACGGCCACGTGCTCAATCGCACCGGCGGACGCTTTGGAAACAAGCGGTGTCAAACCCACGGCACGACGCTTGGGGATAATGAGGCCGTGCGCACCGCATCCCTCGGCACACCGAATCAATGCGCCCAGGTTATACGGATCGGTGATACCGTCGGCAATGACCAACAGCGGCGCTTCACCGCGATCTGCCGCAATTTGTAAGAGGTCTTCCACCTCGACGTATTCTTTTTCTGCCGCCATGGCAATCACGCCCTGATGGGGAGCGAACCCGGCAATGGCATCCAGCTTTTCGGCGTCCACTTCCACAACGGGAATACCGCGTTCCACGGCCTGCGCCACAAGCACGACAATCGACCCTTCCCGTTCCCCGCGCCGTACCAGCAGCTTATCCACGGGGCGACCGGATTTCAGCAGTTCGCGTACGGCATTGCGGCCGATGATGGCACCGGAATCATTTTGTTCCGCCTCGTCATCACGCGGGCGCACCGTGTTTGCCGATGCCGACGCCGGAGCCGTTTGGGAACCGTGGCGATATTTCGCATAATGCGTATTTTGTGCACCGGCGTTTTCACCGGCGTTTCCGTGATAATTGTTTTTTCGTCTGTTTTCCATTTTGTTTCCTATTCTGTTATTGCCAAATTAAAATTTCAACGTTTTCGACTCATTATTTTACCGGTCTCACGGGTCGTCAGCCTGCGGACGAGGTATGAAAGCGCACGCAGGACAAATCCAATTTGCCCTCCTCGATATCACCCAGGTACGACAGGGCCCTGCCGGCACCGAGCGCCACACAGTGAATCGGATTCTTGGCCACGTTTGTCTTGATACCCGTGACCTCGGTGATCAACTTATCCAACCCGCGCAATTGGCTGCCGCCGCCGGTCAGCGTAATGCCGCCGCGGATGATATCGCCCATTAATTCGGGCGGGGTACGTTCGATGACCGAACAAATGACGTTCATCACGGCTGTCAACGGTTCACTGAATGCCTTCATCATTTCAAACGAGCTTAAAGTAATGACCACGGGCAGACTTTGTTCCATGCTGCGGCCCTTGACTTCCATTTTGAGTTCCTGCGTATGCGGGGCAACGGCACCGATGGCAATCTTCACTTTTTCAGCCGTTCGTTCCCCAATCAGTACGCCGTATTTGCGGCGTACGTACCGCATGAGAGCCTCATCAAACTTATTTCCCGCTACCTTGGCGGACTCGGAGACAACCACACCGCCCAGAGAAATCACGGCAACGTCCGTCGTGCCGCCGCCGATATCAACGACAAGCCGCCCGATGGGGCACATGATATCCAATCCTGCGCCGATTGCCGCCGCCACAGGTTCCTCAATTAAATAGGTTTTATCGGCGCCGGCGTGTTTGGCGGCGTCAATGACGGCGCGCTCCTCCACCTCGGTCACGCCGGACGGTACGCAAATGACGACACGCGGCGGAAAGAACATATTTCCGCAGGCACGCACGATAAAGTGCTGCAGCATTTTCAGCGTCACTTCATACCGGCTGATGACACCCTCACGCAAGGGGCGCATGGCTACGAGACTGCCGGGCGTTCTGCCGATCATTTTCTCTGCCGCAGTACCGACGCAGCGAATTTCCTCCGTCATGGCGTCCATCGCAACGACGGAAGGCTCCTGCAATACGATGCCCTTGCCCTGCATATACACCAAGACAGAAGCAGTACCCAAGTCGATGCCGATGTCTTTGCGAAAACGGACTGAACCGAACCGTTGGAACAGTTTTTTAAAAAAGCGGCCGATACGCGAAAAGATAGCCATTACCGTTTCCTTCCTTCCCTTTGTCGATGAAACGCACAAAACGACGCAGCGTCGTATAATAAAGCATTATTATCCAATATACCAAGTATATTATACTCTATGCAATATTATTTTTCAACCCCACCGTAACCGACTGTCAAAAAAGAACGGTGCAAAAAAGAAAAAAGGTGCTGTCAGCAATGGCACAGCACCTAATAGTATTAAGTTAACCCAAATTCGTTCGGCCGACCGCAGCACAATACTCCTCATACGTCAGCAAAATGCGCAAGGCGGCCAGGAAAGCATTGGGCGTCATACCGCGCGGCAGTCCCAAGCGGGCGGCAACGGCGTCCCTTTTGGCGGCACTGTCCGGCGCCCCCGTCAGCCCGTCGGTAAACAAATCCGTTTTGGACAGGGGATTGTCGGCACGCCCTGCGGTCCCTTCGTCGGCAAAGGGCTGCAGCAAATTGCGCAAGACGTCCGGCGTCATACCCTCAACCCCCAAAAGTCCCTCTTTGGACGGGGACGTCTTTCGTTTTTCTTTACCGGGGATTTGCGGAATATAGATTTCCAGTAAACGGTCGGGCGGCACGATGCCGTGCAGATGCGCACGAATCAATTTGCCGGCGCCGTCACTGTCCGTCAAAATCAAAAGCGGCGTTTTTTGGGACAATTGCCGCAGCAATGCCTTTTTTTCGTCATTTTTAAAGATACCGAATCCTTCCGTTGTCAGCACGTCGGCATTGGCCACGGAGAGTATTTTTTGCTTGTCGTATTTTCCTTCCACCAATATGGGAAAGCGCAGCGTCAGCTTTTCACGCTCCATGTGCGTCACCTTATCGGTTGCTCTCGGCGGTCTCTTCGTCGCCAGCCCGCAAAATGTCGCCGTCCGATACGGGGAACGGCACGTAGGTGTAAAACAGCATGGAAGGATGCGGTGCCGACGGGATTTCCGCTCCCGTCTCATCATAGAGCGTTCCCACGACAAAGGGCTGCCCGACTTTACCGGGGGAGATCATCTCCGCCTTATCGCCGGGCACGATTTTGTTGCGCTGGACGAAGCGGACCAAAGTACCATTCCCATTCGTTGCGGGAAGATTTTCGGGCATCGTCCCCTGCTCTGCCACGGCAAAATACGCTTTGTCGCGGATGTAGCCGGGGCGTGTGGACATTTGCGGGTGTTCCAGCGGGTTATCCAGATAAAACCCGGATGCATACTCCCGATGGGAAACGCTTTCCAACTCGCGCAGCCAGGCGGGATTATAGACGTAACCGGAGGGATTGGCCAAATAGGTATCGATGGCCATACGGTAGGCGTTGGTCACAACGGCCGTATAGTAAGCGCTCTTCATACGTCCTTCAATTTTAAACGATGCAATACCGGCTTCCATCAGTTCCGGGATATGCTCAATCATGCACATATCCTTGCTTGACATGATAAAGGTACCGAGATTGGTTTCCTCGATTGGGATGGGCGTTTCGGGACGTTTTTCTTCATACAGCGTATAGTTCCAGCGGCAGGGTTGGGTGCAGGCACCGCGGTTGCCGTCGCGGCCCGTGAGCGCGTTGGACAGCATACAGCGGCCGCTGTAGGACACGCACATCGACCCGTGAATGAATGCCTCGAGCTCGACGTTTTCGGGCAATGCGGCACGGATGGCCTTGATTTCATCCAGCGTCAGTTCACGCGCCAACACCAAACGTTCGGCGCCGAGCGCCGCATAGGCCAGCGCTGCTTCGGGGCTGACGATGCTCGCCTGGGTGGAAACGTGAATGGGCATATGCGGCAAAATGGCACGGATGGTGGCCATGACGCCCAGGTCCGCCACAATCATGGCATCCATCCCGGCATCGGCAATGGCGTGCAGATAGGCGCGCAGCGCCGGATATTCATAGCCGTGCGGCATCGTATTGACGGTCAAATAGACCTTTTTGCCGCGTTCGTGCGCATAGGCGGCGGCAGCAAACAGTTCGTCGTTGGTAAAATTATCGGCAGCGGAACGCATACCAAAGGTGTTGCCGGCCAAATAAACGGCATCGGCACCGTAGCGGAACGCCGCCTTCATTTTTTCAAAATTCCCTGCGGGAGAAAGGAGTTCGGGCATAATCATCCTCCATGCCGCTTCAGCGGCACATTTATATATCCTTGTTATTATACCTATTTTTGCCTTTTTTTTCAAGACCGCCGGCAAAAAGAGAACGCCGTCCCCCAATACGGGACGGCGCTCACTTTTATTTTTCGCCATTTGGCGCTCGATTAACGGGCGTCGGACTGTTCACCGACCAGGTTCAGGTAGAACTGGGTGTTGGCAGCCTCCATATAAGGAGCAACCCACAGCATACCGATACCGAACGTCAGAGAACCGACGATCATCCAACCGATGAAGGAGAACATCAGGCAGAAGAGTTCCCACTTGTGACCGTCCATCAGTTTGCGGCTTTCATCGATGCACTGTTTCCATTCCCAATCGGGATGGTCGTTGGCAAGGTTGAAGGCCTGGCTGTAGCTGAAGCCCTTGATGATACCGGGAATGACAAACAGCAGGCTCCACAGGAAGATAAACAGGGAATGCAGGATGCCGAGGACACAGAGACGGCCGAAGTCGTTGCTGAATCCCTTGAACATATCGCCGATTTCAGCGGAGCCGGTGCGTGCCTGCTTCAGCATGAAAAAGGCAACGCCGGCAGTAAGCGGCCCCATCAAGATGAGGGAACCAATAGCCGTAAAAGAAACTGCCCCGAGAATAGCACCGTAAATAACGAGGATAAGCAGTGCAAACAACCAGTTGTTTGCGAAGATTTGACCGCCGAGTTGTTTGCGGGCGGCTGCACGATAGTCTCTTGCACGCATGAGAAAATACCTCCGTTTATTTTATTTTTTTGGGGATCAAATGGAAATTAAGGCGTGAGACGGTTGGGACCGCGGAACAGGAACTGCGCCTCTTTGATGGTGATACCGAGGAACAGCATGGTCAAACGGTCGAGACCAAGACCGAAACCACCGTGGGGCGGGCAGCCGTAACGGAAGAACTGCAGATAGAACTCAACGTCCTTGGCAAGTCCCTTCTCTTCTGCCTGTTTCTTCAAAACGTCAAAACGGTGCTCACGAACGGCACCGGTCGTGATTTCACAACCGCGCCAAATCAGGTCGTAACCCTGGGGTACACCTTCCTCGTTGCGCATATGGTAGAAGGCACGTTCCTTAGCGTCGTAGTCGGTCACGAAGATGAACTCGCTGCCGTACTTTTCCATAGCGTATTTCGCGCACAGACGTTCGGCATCGGTCACCAGGTCACCCTTGACTTCATCCGGCACGGTAAAGCCGTACATTTTTTCCAGGTCGGCGTACAAATCCTTGAGTTTGATGCGCGGGAACGGCATGGTGGGTACGATGACTTCCTTACCGAACAGTTCCTTGATCGCCTCGCCGTGTTTTTCGGCAACCTTGGTCAGTGCATAGGTCAACAGTTCCTCTTCCATATGCATAACCTCTTCCACACTGTACACGTAGGAGAACTCCAGGTCGAAGCCGGAGAACTCGGTAGCGTGCTTGTTGGTGTAGGACTTTTCGGCACGGAATACGGGACCAGTTTCAAAAATACGTTCCAAACCGGAAGCCATGGCCATCTGCTTGTAGAACTGGGGGGACTGGGCCAGGTAAGCCTTAGTATCGAAGTATTTTACTTCAAACACTTCGGAACCGGATTCGCTGGCAGCACCGATGAGTTTCGGCGTGTGAATTTCCACGAAGTTGCGCTGCAAAAGGAACTCACGCATGGCGGCGGTCAGCGTCGTCTGCAGCTGAATCATCAAATGATTTTGGTCGCGACGCATGTCAACCCAGCGGAAGTCCATCTTGGAGTCAATTTCGGAATCGTCGGCAATCGGAAGCGCGTCGGCAATCGATTCGATGACCAGAGTGTCGGGCAGCATTTCGATACCGCCCATCTTTACGTACTCATTGGCAACGACGTCACCCTCCACCGAAATCACCGAGTGAATGGTGAGCTGATCGACCAGAGCTGCCAATTCGGGATACTTCTCTTTTTCAAGCGTCACCTGCAGTTTGCCGGTGATATCTTTAACTACCAGGAATGCCATGGTACGCTTATTCCGCAGGTTCTCGACAAAGCCGGAAATGCGGGCACGCGTACCGGGGGTAACGTTGGAAATCATTGTTCTTTCCATAGGAAAATGCTCCTTATTTATCTTTTTCTAATTTTGAATCTATGGTTACTGTTGTGACTGTTGTGACAGGGTCTTGGCAGTTTCCCGGATGCTGGCTGCCACGGCGGCAGCACATGCCTCTGCGCCTGCCGCTGTCAGGTGCAGATGATCGTCGGGACGAATATATTCCCCGAGGTTTGGGAGAACGACGGCGTTTAGATCGTCAATCAGCACACCGATTTTTTGAAGTTCGGGAACGACGGCTGCGTTATACGCGGCGATCTGCTCGTTTGCGGCTTCCGGAAATACGTTTTCCACCGGTGTCGTCGTGGCAAAAATCACTTTTTTGGAAAAGCCTTGGAACAATCGCGCTGCGCGCACGACGTTGGTGCAATATTCCTCAACCGTTGAAAACGGCTTGCCGTCACCGAGATTGGACGCGATATCCCAAAGCCCGGCATTGAAATGGACGATATCGCATTTGCCCGCATCACAACGCCAGGCGGGAATGCGAAGCAGCAAATTCTTGATATAGCACCCGTTCTCGTCGGGTTGGAACACGTCAAAGTCATCCGAAAGCAATTCACCGACGCGTTTACCGTAACCCGAACGACGAATCGAATCACCGAACAGGGCCACACGCGGCTTGACCGCCCCGTTTGTTCCTGCCTTCTCTTTATTCACGGGAGACAGGTCGTTCACCTCGGGCTTAATCTCGCCCGAAGTTTCGCAGCCGACCGGTGCAAACGCGTCCACGGCGGCGTCGAAACTTGCGCGGTCTTTCACCGCCCAAATAAAGAGTTTCGCATAACGACGGACAAGCGCGGCATTCTCGGCAGTGGCGAACCAGGACCGGGGCGCCCAAGAGGCACGCTCGAAATCCACGGGCAGCGCTACCCAAAAGCGTTCTTTCCCCGCCAGTGCGGAGAAACGCGCCAGCGTCGGCTCATCGGTCACACCGTTACAGATAATCTGCGCATCGGGCAGGCAATCGCGAATCTCGGTGATTTCCTCTGCCGTTGCAAGTGACATATGGACCGGCACACCCGATGACCGAACCATCGAATAGACCTGCGCACGCAAATCGGGTGAAAAGTGAAACAGTTTATGGTCGACCTCGATACCCATATGATGCTCGCGCATCAAATTCAACACGTCGGAAAAGAGTGCAATCGGTTCCCCTTTAAAACGCTCGCCGTGTGCGATGCCGAAATCGTAACCGCGCAATTCGCGGTAGGTCAATGCGTCGACGTGAATCGGCTCATCGGGCAGACGGGAACCGTCGAGGTTTCGGGCAACGCGGTTGATCACGTCATCGTGAATCACCACGATGCGGCGATCCTTCGTCACGCCGAGATCCAATTCGACCATTTCGTACCCTTGTTCTGCCGCGGCACGGAAGGAAATCAACGTGTTTTCGGGATATTCGGCTTCAACGCCGCGATGCCCCGAAAGAACGACACCGCGTCTCACAGCGGGTTGCCCTCGGCGTCAAACAACGGGAGTTTTTCCAAATAAATCAAATCCTGACGGTCTTGGGCATCGCCTTCCGCCAAAATGGTCATATAGCCGCACGGAATACCGCCGGCTTCCTCGACCAGCTGCTTCATGGAGTTGAGGGACTCGCCGGTGGAAATGACGTCGTCCACCAACAAAATCTTTTTGCCCTTCATAATGGCGGCGTCGGCCGTATCCAGGTACAGATGCTGTTCTTTGGCCGTGGTGATGGATTTGACCTTGACGTCAAGCACACCGGTCATATACAGCTTGGGCGCTTTGCGCACCAGGAAATACTTTTGGTTGCCGGCAAGGCGTGCCATTTCGTGTACCAGCGGAATGCCCTTGGCTTCGGCGGAAATCAGGTAATCGTATTGGGGTGCACGGTCCAGCAGCGCTTTGGCGCAGGCCGTCGTCAGTTCGGGGTCACCGAAAATAACGAAAGCACCGATTTGCAATTTGTCGTTCAGGGGGCACAACGGCAGGTCGCGTTCGCAGCCCGCAATGTTCATGTGATAACTTTTCTTCATAAAGCAGTCAGTTCCTTCCTACCGGCCCATAGGGTACCGGACGTTTTTATTTTCAGAAAATCATGCGTTCAGCGTCGGAATCAATAATCGGCCCGAATCCAGGAAATCTCTTCCCCGGCAAGTGCTTCTGCAACCAATGCGTCGAAATCAAGACGGTTTTGCTGGGCAAGAACCTTCTCAAGTTCCGGCTTCGTGCGGGGATGGCGGGGCGTGAACACCGTGCAGCAGTCCTCGTACGGTTCAATGGAAGTTTCAAAAGTATCAATGTGTCGTGCAATGGTGATGATTTCCTCTTTATCCATACCGATGCAGGGACGGAAGACGGGACGCGTGGCAAGCGGATTGGTCACTGCCAATGCCTGCAGCGTCTGTGAAGCAACCTGCCCCAAGCTCTCGCCGGTGATAATGGCACCCAATTCGTTGGCACCGGCTATCTTATCGGCAATTGCCATCATATAGCGACGCAGCAGCAGCGTGAAGTAATCTTCCTCGCAGTTGTCGCGCAAAGCTTCCTGAATATGCGTCAGGGACACAACGTGCATACGAATGGGTCCCGTCCAGCGGGCCATCAGTTTGGCCAACCGCATCACCTTATCCTTGGCCAGTTCGCTCGTATACGGGAAGGATTCAAAATGAACCGCTTCCAAACGTAATCCGCGTTTGGCCATCATAAAGCCGGCAACGGGCGAGTCAATACCGCCCGACAGCAGCAAAAGTCCCGCACCGGCCGTGCCGAACGGCATACCGCCGGCACCTTTAAACTGGCCGGCATGGACGAACGCAGCGGACTCGCGGACCTCCACGTTGACGATGATATCGGGATTATGGACGTCCACCCTCATATGGGGACAAGCCGACAGGATGACGCCGCCGATTTCCGCAGCCACGTCCATGGACGTTAGAGGGAACGTCTTGTCGGCGCGCTTGGCAACCACCTTGAAGGTGCGGCAACCGGACAAAAACGGCGGAATATAGGAGCGGACGATTTCGGCAATGCCGTCCATGGTTTTGGGACAAACGGCAGCGCGGCTGATGCCGACCAGACCGAACACGCGGCGAACGGCCTCAAACATGCCCTCCATATCGCATTCGTCGTTTTGCGGAACGATATATATCGCACTTTGCGATTTTTCAACGGTAAACCCGCCGAACTTTTTCCCGCGGATACGAAGTTCACGGCAAAGCGCCGCCTCAAAAGTGGAGCGATTGGCACCCTTGAGCACCAACTCGCCGTATTTACACAATAAAATTTCTTTCATACGGTGTTATTCCTTTCCGAAAGAAATCAGTTATCGTAATAGTTCGGGAACAGTTTATCCCAAACGCGGGCACAGGAAATGGTATCGGCCAGTGAATTGTGCGGGATACCATCCCAGGAAATTTGGAAACAGTCCATTGCGTCAATTAAAGAGCCGTGCGTCAGGTCGGGACGGCATTCGTGCATATAGCGCACGTACTCATTGGCGCAGCAGCGCGTCTTTTCACGCAGAGCCTCGCGTTCCTCGTTGGTGTCGTAGATATATTTGATATGGCTGTAGTCGGTGGAAACACCGAAAGCAATCAAATTATCGGCATCGGCAAAAATGCGCTTAATTTCGGGAATAATATCAGTTAAATACGGGGCATCCTGTACCATTTCGGGCGTGATGCCGTGAATCTTTTCCGTACGCTTCCATTTCTTCGTATGAACGGGCTTTACCAACGTATTCATCAGCAGCTTTTCGTTGGCGTCGGTGATGGAAACCGAAATGATTTCATCGTGATCGTGGACACCCGTCAATTCCAAATCGAAGAAAATGACGCGTTCCCGATTCATATGGTAGTACGCGTTACGATGCTCGTTGCCCTCGGCACGACGGACGGCCATTTCTTCCTCGAAACAAGCCTCGCACAATTTGTGACGGAAACGTACGTTTTGTCCGCATTTCACACACATTTGCGGCTGCCGTACTGCCGTCAGCTTATCGTAAAGCCAAACGACGTCGCCGTTGTTTTTCTTGGTGTAGGCGACGGGTTCCTCCACCACGTCATAGTGCATTTGGTCCAGCCGTTCTTTCGTATAATACCCGAACAGGGCGGCACGCTTGATGCTCATCTTTTCAATGACGGCACCGTTGTCAAGCGTCATGGTTTCAACGTTTTTCGGCTTTTCATCGTACCATACTTCGGGCGGTGCCTCAATGACACGAACCGGATCGAAGAAATACTGGATGCTCGTGTCCGCATTTTCCGCGTAGGCCACAGGGTCACCCTTGGGCATCAAATGCATCTTGGTCAAATCGTCCCGCGACAGCAAAGACTTCTGTGCGGCCTCTTCCGGCGTCAATTGCGGAATCACCGCACCGGAGCGTAACGTCATGGTGTTTTTCAAAATAAAGATTCCCTTCTGTATCGATACACCGGTCGGACCTTCCGGCCCGCCTGTGAAAGTTTAAAAATTACATACACGGGAATTATATCACATAGCATTATTTTTTTCAATAGTCAAGATATATTTATATATATTTGCAAAGAAAAACTCTGCCGCAGGTTTGCGGCAGAGTTTAAAATCGTTGATTGTACGATATTGTAACGATGAATGATGAATGATTAATCGTTAAAGAACTTAGATGCGTCGTTGAAAAAACTCTCGGCAGCGGAGCCGGCAGTCATCTTCACGTTGTCAATCGTCAGCGCCGTTCCGTTGAATGCATAATCGCCGATTGCGGTCACGTTTGCAGGCACCGTCAAAGAAGCCAATGCGGAGCAGTTGCGGAAAGCGAGTGTGCCGACGGAAACAAGGTTTGCAGGCAGCGTAACGGCAGTCAGGGCCGTGCAGCCTTCAAAAGCGGCATCGCCGATTTCAACCAAGGAAGCGGGGAACGCGACGGAAGCCAACGCTTCACAGGCGGCAAATGCCTGTGCACCGATGGTTGTCAGCTTGGAAGAAGACGGGAAAGACAGGGCCGTCAGACCGGATGCTTCAAAAGCGCCCTGCTCAATGACCGTCAGCCCTGCAGAGAAAGTAACGGATTTCAGGTTGGAGCAACCCGCGAAAGCGAGCGCGCCGATAGAAGTCACCGTATCGGGAATGATGACGGCAGAGACGTTATTTTGATAATAGAAAGCGTTTTCCGCAATGCGGACAACGGTACGTTCACCGACCGTGGAGGGCAGCGTAACGGTGTGCGGCGTATGGTCGCCTTTGAAACCGACAATGGCAACGGTTTCGGTCGTCAAAACCTCGTACGTGAAGACGTCGTCGTTCAACGTGACGGTGTAATCCACTTTTTCCTGTTCATCGGCCTGCAGTTCATCCTGATTATTATCACCGCAGGAACACAGCGCAATCATCGGCAAAGCCAAAACGATAGCGAGAATAAAAGCTGTCAGTTTCTTCATAAAAATCCTCCAAGAGCAAAACATTCGTGTGACTATTATACTGCCATACCCCCTGTAATGTCAAGTATGCGGGCGTGAAAAATCCTACAATCAAAAATAAACATAGGACGTGTTGCCAAAAAAACCTTTTTGTGATAAGATTGAAATAATCGATACTGCGACACTTTTGTAACGGGAGGGAACGGTCATGTTAGCCAGAACGTATTGTGCAGGCCTTTGCGGCATTGAGGGCTTTATCGTCACGGCGGAGGCAGACGCACAACATAATATCCCCGGATTTGAACTGGTCGGGCTGCCGGACATGGCAGTCAAAGAGGCCAAAGAACGGGTGCAAAGCGCCTGCGTCAACAGCGGTTTCCGCTTTCCCGAAGTCAAGCTGACCGTCAACTTAGCGCCTGCCGACAGGCGGAAAGAGGGCTCGTGTTTTGACACGGCCATTCTGCTCGGCATTCTGCAGGCCGGCGGCGCCGTGCCGCACGGATTGAGCCTGTCCGACAAATGCTTTGTCGGTGAATTGTCCCTATCGGGCGATCTGCGCGCCATCCACGGCGTGCTGTGCATGTGCGTGGCTGCCAAGGACGCCGGATTTAAAGAAATTTACGTGCCGGAAGAAAATGCGGCCGAGGCGGCTGCCGTTGCCGGCATCACCGTTTATCCCGTCAAAAACGTGCGCCAATTGGTTCGTCACCTGAGCGGTGAAGAGGCGATTGCTCCGGCTGTCTGCAATGCCGACGCGCTGCTTGGCATCGTGAATCCCTACGGTCCCGACTTTGCCGACGTGCGCGGACAAGCTTTGGCCAAACGGGCCATGGAAATCGCCGCGGCCGGCGGTCACAACATCCTGCTCATCGGCCCTCCCGGTACGGGCAAATCCATGCTGGCCAAACGGTTACCGACCATCCTGCCGCCCCTGTCGTTCGACGAGGCCATTGAAACCACCAAGATTCATTCCGTGGCGGGCACACTGCCGACGGATACGGCGCTGATGAACTGCCGTCCTTTCCGTTCCCCGCATCACACGATGTCGGCCGTCAGTTTGGTCGGCGGCGGTATCAATCCTATGCCGGGTGAAATATCACTGGCGCATAACGGCGTGCTCTTTTTGGATGAACTGCCCGAGTTCCCCAAGTCGGTTACCGACGCGCTGCGCCAGCCGCTGGAGGACCGCCGCATCACCATTACGCGCGCCAACGGCCGCGTAACCTTCCCCTGCTCTTTTATGATGGTAGCCGCCATGAACCCCTGCCGTTGCGGTTACTTCGGTCATCCGACGCGCAAATGTACCTGCAAACCCGACGACGTCCGCCGTTATATTTCCCGCGTCAGCGGCCCCATGCTGGACCGCATTGATATTCAAATCGAGCTGCCTGCCGTTTCCTATACGGAATTATCCGCTCATGAAGCCGACGGGGAACCGTCCGCTGTCATTCGCAACCGCGTCGTCAAGGCGCGCACTTTCGCCCGGAACCGCATGCAGGGCCCCGAGGACACCGGTATTTTCTGCAATGCGCAATTGGATGCCGCCGGCATCCGCCGCCATTGCCGCACGGATGAGGCAGGCGCGGTTCTGTTAAAACAAGCCTATCAAAGCATGGGCATGTCGGCGCGCGGTTACGACCGTATTTTGCGGGTGGCACGTACGATTGCCGACCTGGACGGCAGCGAGCTGATTCGCGCCGCACATATCGGCGAAGCCATTCAGCTGCGCAGCTTGGACCGCAAATACTGGGGTTGATTTCGCTTTCACAAGCGTAAATTTGATTTTTCTCTTTCCGCCGGTGTTTCGGCAATAAAAACCAAATACTAACGTATTCTAAATGAAAGGAGGCACTTTTCTTTGTTATTTTCTTCCCTTGAGTTTTTGTTTTTGTACTTGCCATTGTGTCTCCTTTGCTATTTTGTGATCCCGTGGAAGTACCGCAATTTCGTCTTATTGGTGTTCAGCCTGATTTTTTACGGTTGGGAAAAACCGGCGTACGTTGCCATTATGGTGTTCGTGACGACGTTGGACTGGGCCTGCGGTGCCGGCGTTGAAAAGTATCTGTGCGCCGGGCGTGAAAAAGCCGCTGACCGTCTCACGGCCGCCGGAATCGTCGTCAATTTGCTGCTGCTCGCCTTTTTCAAATACACGGGACTGCTGCTTGACACGCTGCGGCTGCTTCCCTTCCTGTCCGGCCTGCCGATTTTTCATCCGGCGCTGCCCATCGGCATTTCCTTTTACACCTTTCAATCGTTGTCCTACGTCATTGACGTGCGCCGCGGCACCGTCCGTGCACAAAAGAATCCCCTGGTATTCGGCACCTACGTCGCCATGTTCCCCCAGCTGATTGCAGGTCCCATCGTCCGCTACGAAACCGTAGAAGAGGAACTGCTTCACGGTCTGCGCCCGGACGTTGACCGCATTGCAAAGGGCATCCGCCGTTTCATATGCGGTTTGTGTAAAAAAGTACTGCTTGCCAACGCCTATGGCCTGTTGTGGAAAGAAATCGCCGCAGGTCCCGCTGCGGAACGCAGCACGGCGGCGGCATGGTGGGGACTGATTTGTTTTGCCTTCCATATTTACTACGACTTTTCGGGTTATTCCGACATGGCCATCGGTTTGGGGCACGTCCTGGGGTTCACTTTCCCCGAAAACTTTGACCACCCCTACACGGCCGGTTCGGTGACCGAGTTCTGGCGGCGATGGCATATGACGCTGTCCTCGTGGTTCCGTGAATATTTATACTTCCCGCTGGGCGGCAGCCGCTGCAGTACCGCAAGAAATGCGCTGAATCTTTTGATTGTATGGGCCTGCACGGGCTTGTGGCACGGCGCATCCTGGAACTTTTTGTGCTGGGGACTGTACTATTTCGTCATTTTAATGCTGGAAAAAACGGTGCTGAAAAAGCCGTTGGCGCATTGCCCCGCTGCCCCACGCCACCTGTTGACCGGCATATTGATTCTTTTGGGTTGGTGGACGTTTGCTTTCGACGCCTCGGAAACCTATTTAACACTTTCCTGTGCGCTGACCTATTTCGGACAATTATGGGGCAGTCACACGACGTTGTTTTCTGCCGGCGACAGTTACACGCTATTGCGTTCCCTGCCGATTACCGCCGTTGCAGCCTTTGGGGCGACGAACCTGCCGCGAAAAATCTGCGGCCAAGTGCTTGAGCGGCATCCGCATTTTCGTTTCGTTTTGGATGCGTTGTGCCTGCTCGGTTTGGTATTGTGCACCGCCTATTTGGTGGATTCTGAATACAACCCCTTCCTTTATTGGCAATTCTGACACGGGACAGTCATCTGCCCCGTGTTTTTTATCTTGTCAAATTTGGTTTGCTGTGTTATAATAAACTGTTAAAATATTCTAAAAAATTGAGTAATATGCATTTCTTGATTATGAAAGAGGTATTATGGCCGGTTTAAACGCATCAAAAGCTAAATATTATCCCGTCCGCCATATCGCCGATTTACGCGATATGCTGTACCAAAGCAGCGAGTTATACGGTCCCTTAACGGCATTTATGCAGAAGGAAAACGGCGCCTACGTCTCCTATTCTTTCAAGCAATACCGCAGCGACGTTGAGGCACTCGGCACCGCGCTGGCTGCCCGCGGCTACAGCGAAAAAAAGATTCTCTTGATCGGTGAAAACTGCTACGCTTGGGTCGTATCCTATTTAGCCGTCATTTGCGGCGTCGGCACAATTGTGCCGGTGGACAAAGAGATTCCTGCAGAGGAAATTGACAATATTATCAAGCTCACCGGTGCGGCGTGTATAATATATTCAAGCAAACTGAATGCAAAAATCGAAGAAGCGGCACCCAAAATCGACACCGTTTCATTTGATGAACTGCAGAATTTGATTGATGACGGCAAGGCACGCATGGAAAACGGCGACACCTCGTTTGCCGACCGTTACATTGATCCCAACGTTTTGGGTTCCCTCATCTTTACGTCGGGTACCACCGGTGTTTCTAAAGGTGTTTGTCTGTCGCACGCCAATATTTGCTTTACGTTGGAGCAAATGTGCCAAATGATCTATATCGGGCCGAAGGACACCTTCCTCTCCGTTTTGCCGCTGCACCATACGTATGAATGTTCCTGCGGCTTTTTGTGCCAGGTCTACCGCGGTTCCGCCGTTGCCTTCTCCGAAGGGTTGCGGCATATCAGCCGCAACATGCAGGAAGTACGCCCCACCATTATGCTGTGCGTACCCATGCTGGCCGAAACCATGTACAAAAAAATCTGGTTGAACATCCGCAAAAACAATATGGAAGACAAGGTGACGCGCGCCATAAAAATATCCAACGCCGTTCATCCCGCCATCGCGCGTCAGGCGCTCAAACGCAAACTTTTCGACGGGGTTCACCAAAGTTTCGGCGGCCAATTGCGTCTCTTGATCTGCGGCGGCGCCGCAGCCGATCCGACCGTTTTGGCCGGGCTGCGTGACTTCGGCATTTTGGCCGTACAGGGTTACGGATTAACCGAATGCGCCCCCTTGGCAGCCGTCAACCGCGACGTATATTATAACGACGAGTCGGCCGGCCTTTCCACGCCGAACGGCACTTTGGATATTTGCAACGTGCAGGAAGACGGCACGGGCGAAATCCGCTACCGCGGCGGCAACGTTATGCTCGGCTATTATAACCAGCCGAAGGAAACGGCAGCCGTCATCCACGACGGTTGGTTCTACACGGGCGATCTCGGTTTCATCGACCCCAACGGCTTTTTGCACATCACGGGCCGTAAAAAGAACGTCATCGTCACAGCCAACGGCAAAAACATCTTCCCCGAAGAGCTGGAAGCGTATTTGTGCCGCAATCCTTATATTGAAGAGGCCGTCGTTGTCGGCATCATGAACCGCAAAAAGAACGACTACGATATCGTGGCGCTGCTCACCCCCAACGAAACGACTGTTAAAGAAACGCTGGGCGAAAATGCCGAACCGGCGCAAATCAACGAACTGATGCAAAAGGCGCTGGACGAAGTCAACGACAAGGTGCAGTCCTATAAACATCTTTGCGCCTTCATCGTGTGGCCGGAGCCCTTCCCCCACACGTCCAGCAAAAAAATCAAACGTGCGGGACTGACCGAAGCCGCTGCGAAGATTTACGTTGCCAAATAAAAATCGGCGTACCGTTTCTTACCGATACACCGATACAAATACAAAAAACGCCTGCGGCGCATCTCGCAGGCGTTTTCTGTTTTGGGTTAATTTGCTATTTATTACATTTTGTTCACAGGGAACAAAATCTTCAACTGGTTCACTTTGCTTTCGTAAGCGGCCTGCTGTTTTTCCAGCGTCAACTGCTGCTGCAGCTGCCCCTTGACTTCCTCAAAAGTCATGGGTTCGCTTTCGGAACGGCTGTTTAAGCGAATCAGATGAAAGCCGAATTGAGTTTTGACGGGACCGCGCAGCTCGCCGATTTCCATTTCAAAGCAAGCAGCGTCGAACTCGGGCACCATTTGGCCCTTGCCGAAGTCACCGAGGTTACCGCCCTGCTCTTTGCTGGGGCAGGAGCTGAACTGACGGGCGGCTTCTTCAAACGTGATGGAACCGTCCTCGATTTGCTTTTTGATATCCAGCGCTTTTTCTTCGCTGTCCACCAGAATATGAGAAGCGTTGGCCGTAGGCTGGCCGACAAACATATCCTGATGCTCGTCAAAATACTTTTTGACATCTGCTTCTGCCACGGTAATGGGGGCGAGCAGTTTGTTTAAGGCGTAAGAGAACAGCAAATCCTCTTTCACCTTTGCCAGTTGTGCCTGGAATGCAGGCTCGTGGTCGTAGAGATTACGGGTTGCTTCTGCAACGATGAGCTGCTGGCTGATCAGCTGCTCCAGCACCTTGGCCTGGCCCTCCGGGGACTGCAGACCCTGGCCGCGCTGACCCATGGAAGCAATATATTCGGCAACGTCTTCCGACGTAATCGGCTTGCCGTTGACCGTTGCCAGCACGTGGCCCTTGGGCGCCTGCTGGGTATTGGGCGTTCCTAAAATCATGATTTCGTATCCTTTCAATGAAGAAACGGACAGGGGATCCCCGTCGCTATCGCTATATTTTACCAAATAACGGTAAAAAAAGCAAGTGTTTTATTTCAGACGGTAGTGCTCGCGGATTTCTTTGTTCTTGCAAACGACGCGGCCGCGCACACGGATTTCGCTCAAAACGGCAAATAATTTTGCCGGCTCGATGCTTTCATCAATCATAAAGACACCATACCCGACAATACGAATGCGGCGGTTGCGGCGCAGGCAGGCCTCCACTTCCCCGGCACCGATACCGCTGACGCCGAAGAACCACAAACGGTCGTTACCGCCGCCGCTCTTGCTTTCCTCCAAGAGGCGGTCGATGACGGTCTGACGACGGTCAAGAGAGTCGCGCAGCGCCTGATTGATGAAGTCGCTGCGGTTGGAATAATACCCGTTGTCCACCAACAGATCGATGGCGGCCAAGGTGGAAGAGTTAATATTGACGGAGACTTTATCGGTTAAGCTTTCGACAGGACTTTCAGTCTCCTGCGACTGAACGGTGTCAACGTTTTTTTCGGCCATATCTGTTACACTCCTCTTGTGAGAATAAACAAAAAGATGATTTATATGCTCCCGCGGGAGCATATATGAATTATACTGCATTTTCGGAATCGTGTCAACCCTATGCGCGCCGAATACGTTCGTCTTGACTGTTTCGACACAGATGCGTATAATAATAGATGAAAAAAGAAGGAGGTGCAGCCATGACAGTTTGCATTTTCGGCGGTTCGGGTGATAACGTGGACACAAAATATATTGACGCCTGCTTTGCCCTGGGCAAAGCCGTGGGCACGTGCGGTGCGACGCTGTTGTACGGCGGCGGCACCGGCGGATGCATGGCGGCCGCAGCGCGCGGAAGCATAGCGGTCGGCGGCAAAGTGATTGCCGTGGCCGTGGACAGTATCGAGGGGACGGACGTGCCGCCCGGCGATACCGTGACCGTTGTCGTCACGAAAAACATCGACGAACGGAAAGAGAAAATGCAGGCCGATACCGACGTCTACGTTGCCCTGCCCGGCGGCACCGGCACGCTGGACGAATTCTTTTCAACGCTGACGGCGATTGAATGCGGATTCCTGCGCGGCAAAATCGTTTTGTTTAACGCATACGGTTTTTACGATACGCTGATACAATGGCTGCGTGAAAGCACCGAACGTGGGTTTGTGCGTGACCGTGTTTGGCAGGCATTTACCGTGTGCGACACTGTACAGGATATACAAAAACTACTGTTTTAAGAAAAGCTGCTCCCCGGGTCATCGACCCGGGGAGCAGCCCTTTTGTTTTATTGTAAGTTAAAAATGCGTTTCCTGACAAACGGAACACGCAGCAAAATCACCAGCACAACGAGCGACAGTACCAATTCCGGCACCATATACATACCGTTGTAGCACAGTGAATAGAGCACGGGACGGCCGGACAACGTTTTCCCCAGCATTTCAAATTGGTCGAGATATTGGAAAATGATAAACCCGGACACGAAATGGCAAAACAACCGCAGGGCAAACACGGCCGACACGCCGACGTAGATGCCCCACTCCCCCAAGCGGCGGAACAGCCCGACAAGGCCCAGCAGGCCGTACGCCAGCAGGTAGTCCAGCACAATGCTGCCGCACAGCATCAATGGGGTAAGCCCCCACCCGAGCAGTCCGTCACGCACAATGCCGATAAAAAGCTGCAGAACGGCATAGGTAAAGGATGTACCGAGGCCCCACTTCGCGCCATAGCGCAGTCCGACGACACAAATCGGAATCATGCTGCACAGCGTCACGGTTCCGCCGAGCGGCAAATACCATATAATAATGAAGCTGAGCACCGTGGCCAGTGCCACCATGCAGGCGCTTTCCACCAAAGCACGTGTTTTTTCAACTGATTTCATAATGACTCCCGTTTTTTAATACCATATAAATTTGTTCAGTATGCGCTAATAATGCGTGCTGCGCCGCCTGCTTTTTTCGGCCGACAAAAAACAGGAGACGCTGCCGCGGCAACGTCTCCCTTTTATCATTTCAAAAGGCAACCATCTTCCTACGGCGGCATTATCCGCATCAGGTTATAGGGTCGAAGATCGGTTATCTTCCTCTCAGCCTGTCACACAAGCTCCCCTGAACGCCGTATAGTATACACTCACGCGGCGTATTTGTCAAGATTTTACAGACAGTCGATGGCCAAAAAATGAAGATTCATCGGCTTGTCCGCCGTAAAGGCAAGGTTCATATCAGTCTTGCCGGCAAAAACCGTTTTGGGCACGGACATTGCGAACAACGCAACGTCGTCCGGGGCAAATATCTGCCCTGCATCCGTGGTACGATATGCCGTGACGGGCGTACCATCCACGGCAAGATGCAGCGCGGCAATATCGGCATCCTTATCCAAGCCGACAATGACTTCCGTTTTTTCGGCAGGCGCAACGCCGGCACGGAACTGATAGTTCCAAGGCTCGCTGCCGAGAGTTGCAGGCAGCGGACGCCATGCGGGGTACCCCTCGGGGGCAATATCCTGGTAGGTCACGATAAACAGGCGCTCCTCTTGTGCCACTGCGGGACCGTAACAGGTGGCGTGAATGCCGTGATGGTTTTCAAATCCCGCACTGCCCTTATCGTAAGGATTGAGGAAATAGTTGTATAAATAGATACCGTCGGAGCCCTGTGCCAAATAGTGTGCGGCATACGCACGCACAACGGCGGGTGTTCCGCAGGACTCGTCACGCACACGATTCACCAAAAATTCGATGCCGGCCGTAATCGGGGTTGCGGGCAGTTCCCGGCACCAGGAATCAATCGGCATATCGCTGTCGGCGGTTTGCCAACGCGGCGTCACGATGATACGCTGCACACCGACTTCTACCAGGCGCTTGGCGTCAAAACCGAAGACGCGGTTCTGCTCCATTTCGCGGCCCAAGCGGACGGATAACTCAATCGGATGCCCGACGCGCCCCTCGGCAGCCGTCACCAACGCCTTGACGTCGGCGACAAACGCCGTCATGATTTCGACGGCATCCGGACAGTTGAGGTAGTCGAAGCAATAGATTTCACGTTCAAAATCCAATTCCAAGCCGTCCATCTGATTACTGTACTGCATTAACTGTTCGTCAATATAGGCCAGCATTTTTTTGCGGACCTCGGGGACAGCGTAATTGAAACAGTTGCGGAAATATCCGTAATGGCTGCCGATCATCCAGCCCTTTTCACGCGCTTCATAGAAGAAATCGGAGCGCAGGAAACAGGCCTTATCATCCGGTTCGTGGCAGTCGTTCATACGCAGACTGATCCAGGCGCGCATGCCCTTCTCACGCGTACGGCGCAGCCAAACGGTCACGGGGTCAATGCCGCGGTCCTCCCAGGCAACCTTGTGCCCAATATACCTATCATAATAATTGACGGGTTCGCCGTTTTCGACCGTTTGATGAAACTTGGTCACGGCATCGGTAAAGATTTTACTGGGTGTTAAGGAAAACTGGCAGAACGTGCAGAACAACAGGTCGGTCACCTGCGTGCCGGTATACACGTCCACGAACGGATAGTAATCTGCCTCGGTTGCATTCTCTATTTGGGCCGTTTTGTTTAAAAACGGCGTCAGGACGCTGTTGATATCGATATTGACCATAAGCCCTGTTTTATGCTGTGCCATAGGATACCTCCGTTATTATGCGGGTTCCCGCATTCTTTCATTCCTATTATACAATACTATTCCCCGTCCTGCAACACAAAATAAATCAATAAAAAATGCCGAAGTTGCGGCAAAAAAAGTGTTGACAAACCCCGACTCCTTTGTTATAATATACCCGTTATACGGCACCATAGCCAAGCGGTAAGGCAGAGGTCTGCAAAATCTTTATCCCCAGTTCGATTCTGGGT
>DCGU01000060.1 GCA_002315325.1 Clostridiales bacterium UBA1770 | reverse complement strand
GTGAATAGGCTTTGTCAGTGGTCTGGGGGGACGGCAGATTGCCGTCCCCCGTTTTATGGGAATACGAATGGATTACAGCAGGCTTCTGTACAGTTCTTCAATCTGCGCCACGGATACCTCGCGCGGGTTGCCGGGGCGGCAGGCGTCTGCATAAGCGTCCAGGGACATCTGGTGGATGTCTTCCTCTTTCATAACGCCCTTGAGAGACAGCGTGATGCCGACGTCGTTTGCCAGCTGTGCAACGGCGTCAACGGCTGCCTTGCGGTATTCTTCCTGCGACATGGCGTCCACGCCCTTTACGCCCATAGCGCGGGCAATTTCACGGTACTTCTCACCGGTAGCGGGTGCATTGAAGGCCATAACGGCAGGGAGCAGCGTTGCGCAGGCTTTGCCGTGGGGCATGTCGTAGTAGGCGGACAGCGTGTGTGCCATGGAGTGGTCAACGCCGAGACCGACGTTGGAGAAGCCCATGCCGGCTACGTACTGACCGAGCGCCATACCTTCGCGGCCGTCAGCCGTGTTGGCAACGGCACCGCGCAGGGAACGGGCGATGATTTCGATGGCCTTGATGTGGAACATATCGGACAGTTCCCATGCACCCTTGGTGATGTAGCCCTCGATGGCGTGCGTCAGGGCATCCATACCGGTTGCGGCAGTCAGACCCTTGGGCATGGAAGCCATCATTTCGGGGTCAACGACGGCAACCACGGGAATATCGTGGGCGTCTACGCAAACGAATTTACGTTTCTTTTCCACGTCGGTGATGACGTAGTTGATGGTGACCTCGGCAGCAGTGCCGGCCGTGGTCGGAACGGCAATGATCGGCACGCAGGGATTCTTGGTGGGTGCAACGCCTTCCAGGGAGCGGACGTCTTCAAATTCGGGGTTGGTGATGATGATGCCGATGGCCTTGGAGGTGTCCATAGAGGAACCGCCGCCGATGGCAACGATGCAGTCGGCACCGGCTTCACGGAAGGCCTTTACGCCGCTCTGTACGTTTTCAATCGTGGGGTTGGGTTTGATGTTGGAGTACAGGCTGAAGGGAATACCGGCCTTGTCCAAAAGGTCGGTGACTTTGGCGGTGACGCCGAATTTCACCAGGTCGGGGTCGGAGGCAACGAATGCCTTTTTAAAGCCGCGCGCCTTAATTTCGTCAACGACGGCGGCAATGGCGCCCGCACCGTGGTAGGAGGTCTCGTTTAACATAAATCTGTTCATGGCATAAAGTCCTTTCGTTTATTTTTTTTATGGTTTTTTGTTTATTTCTTGAAGAAATCGTAGCTTTCGTCCTCTTTTTCAAAGTAGAGGATCTTTTCATTGTCATCGACGTTGATGACGTAATTGTAGCCGTAAACCTGTGCGTTTTCGACGTTGCCGATGACGCGGGCGCGGCGGCACTGGGCACTGCCGCGACGGGCGTTACCGCGCTCGATACCAACGTGGTAGTTGCCGCTTACGGGGACGGTGAAGTCCAAATGTTCAATGATAAACTCGTCGTGGCAGAAGTCCTTTTCGGCAATCACGGCACCGGTCTCCAGGTCCTTGACGAACATACGGCAAACGTCGTCGCTGCGTATGGTGGCAGAGAAGCGGCAGCGGCAGCCCTCGCGGATGTAGATACCCTGATACAGAGCGGCGTCGCCTTCATCCAGGTGGCTGATGTAACCGTAGGGTTCTTCTTCAAAGTTGCGGGTGACACCGGCGGAATCGGGGTTAGCGTTCTTGCGCATAGCCCAGAAGCAGCGGCCGTCGCGGAACTTATCGTTGATGATATGGTCCGTGCAGTGATAATGGTTCATATCGCTGACCTGCGTCTCAAAGAAGTTGCACTCAATGGCGTCGATGACATTGTTTTCAAAGCGCATCGTCGTAACGGGTGGCGGATCCTTCTTGTCGGTGTAGGGACAGAACAGCCAGTTGCCCATCGTGCGGATGTAGTTGTCGTGGACGTACACGTTGCGCACTTCCACTTTTTCCAGGTCGGGGCAGTTCATCCCCCACAAAATCATACCGAACCCTTTGCAGTGGCCGGACACCAGGGAACAGTGATCCACCTCGATGTTGACGGACGGCTGCGGGTCGTGGGAGGACCACCAGGTCTGGTAGCCGCCGCGGGGATCGTCGAAAGACGAGAAAATGTAGAAGGAGTCGTCGCCCGTGGAAAAATCACAGCCGGTGCAGCGGATATCCTGACAGTTCATTAAGCTGATGCCGTCGCCGTTGCCGTATACAGGTTCCTTGATGGTCAGGTTTTTGAACAAACCGCGGTTGCAGGTGTAGGGCATCATGGCGTAACTGTGGTAGTTTTGAATCGTGAAGTCCGACATAATGAAGTCGCTGCAACGGAAGAAACCGACGGGGCAAATCTTGAAGCAGGTTTCCGCGCTGTCGCACTTCATCATATAAATGGTGCCCTTACCGGTAACGGCGAAGTCGTGCGTGCCGGCCGGTGCGAAAATCATGGGGTAGTTTTTATACCACATGTGGCTCCATTTGATGTCGGGGGAATAGTTGTGGCCGTAACGCGGCCTGTAGCTTTCATAGGCGAGTTCGGCACCGATGGGCTTGACGTAATCGTTGACGTCACCGCTCTGTTCCAGCACGGCGCCGTCCTCGAAATGCAGCTCGACGTGGCTGCGCAGCGTCAGCGATGCGGAATAGTAGGTTTTACCGGCGGGCAGGATAACGGTACCGCCGCCCAGGCGGTACAG
The DNA here is from genome assembly GCA_002315325.1 of Clostridiales bacterium UBA1770. Taxonomy (GTDB): domain Bacteria; phylum Bacillota; class Clostridia; order Oscillospirales; family CAG-272; genus UBA1770. The sequence goes on along the minus strand of DCGU01000060.1, from coordinate 2,376 downwards.
GTCGTCAATGGCGTTTTGGATGGCGGCGCGGTCATTGGTCTTACCGTCGCCGCAGGCGTTGTAGGGGGCGTCGGTGACGCGCACCGAACGCGCGGGAATTACAATGGAAAAATTGTCGAGAACCATGGTCGTTCACCTCGTGTATATCGTTCGTAATGGTATCTTTTTGTCGTACTCGTTGCGTATTTCGTGCCCGCGGGGCACGAACGGTCCGTACTGTTTTCATTATAGCATAACTTACGTGGCGGTGCAACAAAAACGTGAGTTTACAAAAAGAGAAAGATATGATAAAATTAGACAAAAGAAAAAGAAAGACGGTATGATAACGTGGAATGGATTGACGTATTGGATAAGGATAGAAAACCGACGGGTAAAACGGTACAGCGCGGTGAAAAACTCGGTGCGGGAGAGTATCGCTTGGTCGTTCATATTTGTATCTTTAACGACAAGGGGCAGATGCTGATGCAAAAGCGGCAGTCCTTCAAAAACGGCTGGCCCGGTATGTGGGACGTGACCGTGGGCGGCGGTGCATTGGCCGGGGAAAACAGTCGGCAGGCGGCGCACAGGGAACTGTTGGAGGAAATCGGTGTGCTGTACGATTTTGACGACGCAGCACCGGCCCTGTCCGTCACCTTTGAAGAGGGATTTGACGATTATTATTTGATACAAACCGAAATTGCCGATTGCAGCAAATTGACGCTGCAGTACGACGAGGTTGCCGAGGTGCGTTGGGCTGACCGCGACACCATCAAAAAGATGATTGCGGACGGTGATTTTATCCCGTATTACGGGTCGTTCATCGATTTGTTGTTCGCATTGCAAAAAAAGCCCGGTGTGCTTGAATCATAACGAAAAAACGATAGCAAAAAACGGTTGCCGAAACGTGGTTTCGGCAACCGTTTTTCGTTATAGTTCTTTGTGATAGGCGACGGACCCGATCATACAGAACGGTAATATCCAAAATAAAATGTCAGGAATATAGTAAAAGACGTAGTGCTTAATACGATACCCGAGATCCAAACTGTTGCGGTACAGCAGCACCCACGTGCCGTCCATGATATCCCAAATGCCGAGCGCGATGCAGACGGCGGCCAGCGCAATGACGGTGATACGCAGTTTTTTGCGGCACAGGCCGTCGGCAAAATAGGCGGCGGCGCAAACGTACGCGGCAATCAGCAGCAGGACTTCCAGGTCGTACAAGATGGAATTGAGTGCGGTGTCAAACGCCCGCAGAAACAGAAAAAGTCTGCGGCAGTTGTATAAAATCGGCGGCAGCGTCGGTAAAACGAAGGCGGCTTTGTTCGGCAGCGGCATGCGTTTGATACGGCCGTAACAGAGCAAAAACAGTACGGCTTCCGCCAGTGACGCAAAGGCCATTTGTTTGTCAAAAAAGAACAAAAGGCCCGATGCACCCAGCAGAATATAGGAAAAAACGCGGAAAATGCGGATGCGCCGCGCCTGTGAAACGGGAAAATAAGTCATAAAAACAATGCTCCTAACGGTTATTTGTACCAGTCAAACGCAACTTCGCGTCCGTTGATCAGCCAACGCGCGGGCGTGTTATCATACAACCAATCCAACGGCTCGGCCGTGTCTTTTTGCGCGGCGGCAAAACGATACAGTTCTGCCATTTCCGCTTCCTGTGCGGTATTCAGTGAACCATCGGCACAGGAGATAAACAGGGGCGAACCCGACTGTGCGACCAAACGTGCCCATTCGCGATTTTGCTCCCAGGCAATGCGGCCCGGCATAATGCCGACGCAGTCGGCGTCAATCATGCAAAAATGACGATTGGTCATCAGACGGAATGCCATCGTGTTGACGCCCATTTTACGCGTCCGTTCCCATTCGCGGCCGCTGGTGTCGTCGCCGCAGCGGTTGAGGTGCATCAGTCCCGCACCAAGGTGAGCGGAACAGTTGCAGCCCAAAATATAGGCTCTGCCGCCGACGGATTCGTAAATCAACCGATAAAAGTCCGTTACGATTTCGGCGGTCGTTTTGCTCTTGTCATAATAGTGAACGGAACGGGAAACGGGCGTGTACGTAACCTCGTGCCCCCAGGAGCCCAGCACGTCGACAAAACTGAAATCGTGTTTCAGCAGTTTAAATCCCCAGTCGCCGACCAAACGCTCCGTCACTTCTTTGATATAGTCTTTCACGGCCGGATGGGAAACGTCCAACAGTTCGGGGCGCAGGAAAACGTCGTTCCCAAATCGTCTGCAGTCGGAAATGCGGGTGTAGCGCAGCCACAACCCCGGCTTGACGCCGAGATTTTTTATGTCGTCGGCCAATTTTTTCATATCACCGTGTTTTTCATTGGGGAACCACGGGCCGCAGCAGGAATTGACCTGCCAGCCGTCGTCAATCACCATAAAC
>DCGU01000003.1 GCA_002315325.1 Clostridiales bacterium UBA1770 | reverse complement strand
GCAACTTGCTATTGCAATTTACGATAAAAAAACTTTTCAAAAATATGAAAAAAGGGCTTGACAATACGGCGGGTGCATACAATTTCACAAAAAGACAAGCTGCATTTTGTGCATTTCGTCAAAAACAATATTTAGTGTCTTTTTGCGTTGACAGACACAATATCTTGTGGTACAATAACCTCGCACGTGAGGACGTTCCCCACGTCGTTTTTTGCGCTCCCTGCGTAAAATAATTCATTTGCGCCGCTGCAGGCGGCATGGAGATTGTTATGAAGATCGGCGGTTTACAAAAATTAACGTTATTGGATTTCCCGGGCCACGTGGCCTGCACCGTCTTTACCGTCGGCTGCAATTTCCGCTGCCCGTTCTGCCATAACAGTCCCTTGATTACAAGTCTTCCCGCAGAAGAGTTGATGACGGAAGAAGATTTCTTTTCCTTTTTAAAATCCCGCACGAAAGTGCTGGACGGCGTCGCCATTACCGGCGGTGAGCCGTTGCTGCAGCCGGACATCAAGGACTTCATTATTAAAATTCGTGCGGCCGGATACGCCGTCAAGCTTGACACCAACGGTTCGTTCCCGGCAAAGCTGAAGGAATTGGTGAACGAGGGCCTGGTCGATTACGTAGCAATGGACGTCAAAAATGCGCCGGCACGTTTGGAAGAAACCATCGGGCGGTCCGACATGGCCGCGACGCTTGCGGAAAGCATTGCTTTTTTGAAATCACAGGACAAGGTGCCGTTTGAATTCCGCACAACGGCCGTGCACGAGCTGCACACCCCGGACGATTTCAGCGCTTTGGCACAGGCCATCGCACCGGTCGACCGTTACTTCATCCAATGTTTCAAGGACTCGGGCGCTATTTTGGAGGAAGGGTTAACCTCCCCCACGGCCGACGAAATGAAAGCTTTTTTGGCGGCCGTTACGCCGTTCATTCCCACTGCCGAAGTGCGCGGTATCGATTTGATTTGATTTTAAAAATCATATAAGTTTTTTTGAGGAAGGACACACTGCACCATGTATCAAGTTAAAAAAAGAGACGGCAAAATCGTTGACTTTGATCTGAAGAAAATCGTCAACGCCATTCGTCTGGCTTTCGAGGCACAGGAAAAACAATTCAATGACTCCATCATTGATTTTCTCGCGCTGAAAGTCACCGCTGACTTCGAATCGAAGATCAAAGAAAACGTCATCTCCGTGGAAGACGTCCAGGACAGCGTTGAAAACGTATTGGTTCAGGCCGGTTATGCCGACGTAGCCAAGGCGTACATCCTGTACCGCCGTCAGCACGAAAAGATGAGAGATATCCGCAACACGATCGTCGACTATAAGGACGTCGTCAACCAGTACGTCAATGCGACCGACTGGCGTGTTAAGGAAAACTCTACCGTCACGTACTCCGTGGGCGGTTTGATCCTGTCCAACTCCGGTGCCATTACGGCAAACTACTGGCTGACCGAAATTTATGACAGCGAAATTGCCAACGCGCACCGCAATGCCGATATCCACCTGCACGACCTGTCCATGCTGACCGGTTACTGCGCAGGTTGGTCCTTGAAGCAGCTGATTCAGGAAGGCCTGGGCGGTATTCCCGGCAAGATTACTTCCTCCCCTGCCCGTCATTTGGCAACGCTGTGCAACCAGATGGTCAACTTCCTGGGTATTATGCAGAACGAATGGGCCGGTGCCCAGGCGTTCTCTTCCTTCGATACCTATCTGGCCCCCTTCGTCAAAGTGGACAACCTGTCCTACAACGAAGTGAAAAAGTGCATTGAATCCTTCATTTACGGTGTAAACACGCCTTCCCGTTGGGGTACGCAGGCGCCCTTCTCCAACATCACGCTGGACTGGACGGTACCCGAAGACCTGGCTGAGCTGAACGCCATTGTCGGCGGCAAAGCCATGGACTTCAAGTACAAAGACTGCAAGGCCGAGATGGATATGATCAACAAGGCCTTCATCGAGACCATGATTGAGGGCGATGCTAACGGCCGCGGTTTCCAATACCCGATTCCCACCTACTCCATCACAAGAGATTTCGACTGGTCGGACACCGAAAACAATCGTCTGTTGTTTGAAATGACTGCCAAATACGGTACGCCTTACTTCAGCAACTACGTCAATTCCGATATGAAGCCCAGCGATATCCGTTCCATGTGCTGCCGTCTGCGTCTCGACCTGCGTGAACTGCGCAAGAAGACCGGCGGTTACTTCGGCTCCGGTGAATCCACCGGTTCCGTCGGCGTCGTTACCATCAATATGCCCCGTATCGCTTACCTGGCTGCCGATGAGAACGATTTCTACGCCCGTTTGGACCACATGATGGACATTGCCGCACGCTCCCTGAAAATCAAGAGAAACGTGCTGACCAAACTGCTCAACGAAGGTTTGTATCCTTACACGAGGCACTACCTGGGCACCTTTGAAAATCACTTCTCCACCATCGGTCTGCTCGGCATGAACGAAGCCGGCCTGAATGCTAAGTGGCTGAAAGCCGATATGACGCATCCCAAGACCCAGAAATTCACCGAAGAAGTGCTCAACCATATGCGTGAGCGTCTGTCCGACTACCAGGAAGAGTACCACGATCTGTACAACCTGGAGGCAACGCCTGCCGAGGGTACTTCCTACCGTCTGGCAAAGCACGACAGAAAGCGCTTCCCCGACATTATCACGGCTTCCGAAAACGGCAAGACGCCCTATTACACCAACTCCAGCCACCTGCCGGTTAACTACACCGACGACGTCTTCTCTGCCCTGGATATTCAGGATAGACTGCAAACGCTGTACACCTCCGGTACGGTATTCCACGCCTTCCTGGGTGAGAAACTGCCCGACTGGCGCGCTGCTGCCGCTTTGGTACGCAAGATTGCCGAAAACTACCGTCTGCCCTACTACACCATGTCGCCCACGTATTCCGTATGTCCCGAACACGGATACCTGACCGGCGAGATTTATTCCTGCCCGAAGTGCCAGGCAAAGACCGAGGTTTGGAGCCGTATCACCGGTTACTACCGCCCGATTCAGAACTGGAACGACGGTAAGTCCCAGGAATTTAAGGACCGCCGCGTATACGTAGCAAGCGAATCCATGGCGAAATTTGCCAACGCAAAACACGGCATTGCCCTGGATAACGGCGCTGCACCTGCAGCGGCAGAAGAAACCAAAGCTGCCGAATTGAGCGGTGACCGCAACCTGCTGTTTGCCACCAAGACCTGCCCCAACTGCAAGATGGCCAAGACCTTCCTGGACCAGGCCGGCATCTCCTACGAGGTGGTCATTGCCGACGAACACGAGGACCTGTGCGACGCTTTCCATATCAGCCAGGCACCCACGCTGGTTGTCGTAAAAGACGGTATGGCACAGAACATTGAAAACGTTTCCAACATTCGCAAATACATCGAGAGCAACAAATAAGGAAAAGCATGAAAACGTACGACATTCTGATTGTCGGTTCCGGTCCTGCCGGATTGACGGCTGCCATTTATGCGCGCCGTGCCGATAAATCGGTATTGGTTTTGGAAAAAGAAACCTTTGGGGGAGAGATTACGCACTCCCCCAAGGTGGAAAACTATCCCGGTTTTCCCGTTTTGTCCGGCAATGAGCTGGCCGAACATATGATGGACCACGCCGTGGCCCTGGGGACCGAGGTGGATATGGATACCGTCGTCGGCATTGAAAAGGGAGACGTCTTTACCGTCAAGGGTGAGTACAACACCTACGCGGCCAAAGCAGTCATCATTGCCGCGGGTACAAAGCACCGCAAACTCGGTCTGGAGAATGAGGACAAACTGGTCGGGCACGGCATTTCCTACTGTGCCGTTTGCGACGGTCCCTTCTACAAAGGGCAAAGCGTCGCCATGATCGGCGGCGGCAACAGTGCCCTGCAGGAGGCCATCATGCTGTCCGGTTACTGCAAACACGTCACCGTGGTGCAGAACTTAGCGTTCCTGACCGGTGAAAAACGGCTGCAGGAAATCATCCCAACCAAGGAAAATATTAGCATTATCTACAACACGTCCGTACAGGCCCTTGTCGGAGATAAAGAACTGACTGCATTGGTTCTCCGAAACACGGACGGTACCGTTTCCGACCTGCCCGTTGACGGCGCTTTCGTCGCCATCGGACAGGTACCGGAAAACGAACCGTTTGCCGGCGTCTGCACCCTGGACGAGCGCGGATACATCGTGGCCGGTGACGACACCCTGACCGGCACGGACGGCGTTTACGCCGCCGGCGACTGCCGCACCAAGGCCATCCGTCAGGTGATTACCGCCGGCGGCGATGGTGCCGTGGCTGCCCTTGCCGCCATTCGTTACACCGAAGACAATTGAATTAACGTCGTAAAAATGAGGTTATAATGGACAGAACAGATTACACCGATCCCATTTGTCCCTGCGATACCGATTTTTACAAAGAACCTGTTGCGCCGGAGCCGATTGTCGGCTCCGGCGCACTTGCCATAGAAGCCGTCATGGCCGAATATGACAGTTTTTTGCACACGGAACAATACGAGGCCGCAGGACAATATTTACAAAAAATGCGCGGGACAGCCAAAGAAAATAACGATTTACGCTCTCTTTTGTCAATTGACAACGAGCTGCTGGGCTATCACCGCCAGTACGGCAATATAGCGGACGAAGACCAAACCATTGCCGAATGCCGCGATTTGCTTTCCCGTATCGATATGGGAAAAGGACCGTCCGCCGGCATGATTTTACTCAATATCGGTACGGCGCTTTGCGCCGCCGGCCGTCCGGCAGATGCGTTACTTTCCTACAGCGACGCCTGCCGTTCCTGGGGGACAATCCTTGCCCCGCGCGACGTGCGGTGGGCAGGACTGTTCAACAATATGGCCGGTGCGTACGAAGCCAACGGCGAACCGGATTTTGCCGAACAGTACTACAACAAAGCGTTGGACGTTTTGCGCGCCGGCGCCCCCACGCCCGATTTGGGGCTGACCTATCTCAATTTAGCAATGCTGCTGCACGGGCAAAACGCCGAGGACGAACGCATCGGGGCCTACGTTCGGATGGCGCTGGACGCACTGCAGGATACCAACCTGCCGCACGACGCCTACTATGCCCATACAGCACGCAAGTGCACGGACCCCTTGCATTATCTCGGCTTTTTCCGCGCTGCAAAACAGATGGAACGGGAGGCGGATGCCATATATGAACGGATTAGAACGGGCGGCTGAAGCCTATGAGGTCTTCGGCAAACCGCTGATTGATAACGAATTTGCCGCATGGCGCGACCGCATTGCGGTGGGATTGGTCGGCGAGGGTTCCGACTGCCGCGGCTACGACGACAAGACGTCGCTTGACCACGATAATCAGGTCGGTCTTTGCCTGTGGATCACCTCCGAAACAGACGCTGCGATTGGGGACGATTTGCGCAAAGCGTACGGCCGTATGCTGCGCCGCATGAACCGCGGTGCCGTGGAGAATCCCCGCCGCGGCGTACAGGTCATTCCCGACTTTTACCGCCGTTTCACGGGGCTTCCCGGCGCCCCCGAAACGTGGCGGGATTGGATGCGTATTCCCTCTTCTTTTTTATCCGATGCCACGAACGGCATCGTCTTCTGTGACAGCGAGGGCGTCTTTTCTGCCATACGAAAAGAACTGACGTTCGGCTGCCCCGAGGACGTGCGGTTAAAAAAGCTGGCCGGCGGCCTGGCGCTTGCTGCCCAGGCCGGGCAATACAATTACCAAAGATGTATCAAGCACAACGAACCGGGTGCCGCCGCCATGGCGTTAGCCGCCTTCGTTGAGCACGCGTCACAGGTCATTTTCCTGCTCAATTACGCCTACGCCCCTTATTACAAGTGGGTTTTCCGCGCCATGCGGGATTTGCCGCTGCTGGGCGAGGAGGCCGATTTTTTCACGGGGCTGTTGACAAATCCTGCCGGTGTGCAGGAAAAAGAACGAGCCATCGAGGATTTTGCCGGCCGCATCACTTCAGCGCTATCGGCACAGGGACTGACCGACACCGACGACGTTTTTTTGGAAATGCAGGCCAAAGCCGTCACAAAACGCATTTCCGACCCGGAAATTGCCGCCCTGCACCTGATGGATTGCTGATTTTTTCAAAGTTTGCTATTGCATTTATTCTTAAAATATGATATACTATCCACACGCGTGACTTACGTACATGAATTCGTTTCGGAGGAATAGATAATGAGTGGAATTGAAATCGTATTGGGAATCATCCTGCTGATTCTGGCAGCTGTTCTGATTGTCGCCGTATTGATGCAGTCCGGCAAAGACAAGAACCTGTCCGGTGTAATCGCGGGCGGCGCAGATACCTTCTTCAACAAGAGCCGTGCCGGCGCTTGGGACAAGATTCTGGAAAAAGCAACCGGTATCATTGCTGCTGTTTTTGCAGTTGTCGTATTGATTCTGTACTTTGTTTGCGGTAAATAACCGCGATGAAAACGGGAGCGGAGCCGCTCCCGTTTTCTTTTATTTTCATTGTTGATAGTATTGTTATTTGATTTTTACAAGGAGAAACGTCATGGACAAGAATACAATCCTTCAGTCAATCTATCAAATCGGTATCGTACCGGTTGTCAAATTGAATAAAGCAGAAGATGCCGTTCCCCTGGGACAGGCATTGATGAAGGGCGGTCTGCCCTGCGCCGAAGTCACCTTCCGTACAGCCTGTGCACGCGAAGCCATTGCCGCCATGGCAAAGGCTTTCCCCGACATGCTGATTGGTGCCGGTACGGTTTTGACCACGGAACAGGTGGACGAGGCCGTGGCCGCCGGTGCTAAATTCATCGTCAGCCCCGGATTCAATCCCAAAGTTGTGCAGTATTGTTTGGATAAAAACGTACTGATTATCCCCGGCATCAACAATCCGTCCGGTATTGAGCAGGCACTGGAAATGGGCTTGGATACCGTGAAATTCTTCCCTGCCGAACAATCCGGCGGGCTTGAAATGATTAAAGCCATGTCCGCTCCTTACGGCAAAATGAAGTTTATGCCGACAGGCGGCATCAATCCCAAAAATATGCTGTCCTACCTTGCCAATCCCAAGATTTTGGCCTGCGGCGGCAGCTGGATGGTCAACGGTGATTTGATTGAAGCCGGTCGTTTTGACGAAATTGAAAAGCTGTGCCGCGAAGCAGTATCCCTGATGCTCGGGTTCGGTATTCGCCACACCGCCATCAACTGCGGCAGCGGTGAAGAAACACTGCAGCTTCTCAAGACGCTCGGCGCCATCTTTAATCTGCCCATCGACGGTGATGCAACCGGCGGCATGGTCGGCGACATCATCGAGGTTTTGGGCCCGGACGGCCGCGGCAAATACGGCCATATCGCCATTGCAACGAACTCCGTGGACCGTGCGGTGTATCAATTATCACGCCAAGGCATCACTTTTGATGAAAGCGGCACGTACTACTTCCCCGACGGCAGACGCAGAGTCAGCTATTTTAATGAAACCTTCGGCGGATTTGCATTCCACCTGATTCAAAAATAACCGGCAGCAGGGATTTTTCACCAAACACAATTTATACACAGCAGGCGTTGAAAATCGTTTCGGCGCCTGCTGTTTTCCATACAATCTTTTTTCTTCCACTACCCTCTTCCGCAGCCAATTCCGGAGCCGAGTTCCCTTTTTTGCAATTTTTTCTGCCCAATTCATCATACTATCTTGTTTTTTGGCAAAAAAGTGCTACAATATTCACCGTAAAAATTATATGGGGTTTGTCCCCGGGAGCAAATTGAATATGGATGAGGGTCCGGAAGAACAAAAAGTATCGGCAAAATTGGAACACACGGAACTGAACGACGAGTTAAAGGATATCCGTGCTTTGTACACCAAATTGGAAGCGGCACAGGAAAAGTTCTGTACCGTATTTGACGTTCACTGCAAAGCATGCTGCGGCGCGTGCTGCGAGCATTTTACACCGGACGTTACGACGCTTGAGGCATCTTTTTTGGCCTTCGGCCTCATCACCGAAGGCAAAGCCGACCGCGTTTTGGAACTGTTGGCCGCTCCCAATCCGAACGGCGAAGGCTGTCCTTTATATGACAAAAGCAACGCAGAACATCATTGCACCGTATACAAATGGCGGCCGCTGATTTGCCGATTGTTCGGTGCCGCAGCCAGCGACGATAAAAACGGCAACCCTGTTTTTCGACGTTGCAAATGGAACGAAGACGGGCACAACGTTCCAACGGAAGTGTTACGGGCACATGCCGATGTACTGGTGGAAATGCGTACGTACGGTATGATGTTGGAAGAGACGGAACGGGAAAGCCAAGAGACTTCCCTTTTGCCGGATGCCCTGCCCCGTGCCATCGAAAAAATACAATTACTGTTGGAATTGGAAGAAGAGCAAACGAAAAACGTATAAAAACAGCTGCAGGCGACAAATTCGCCTGCAGCTGTTTTCGTATTCATTTCCCCACCGCGCCGTGTGACCGACAAAACGCAACCCTTTATATTCAAGGGCGGAATCCGCGCACCGATTTTACTGCTTCCAACGTCCGCGAACAAGGTCCGCGGGAGGCCTGCAAACCATCGGGTTTTGCCAAAGGATTCCTGTAACTTAAGTGTAGGTCCACATCATCGATCATCACGCACGAAGCAGGATGTTTTACCACGTTAACGGGAACAGAACGACTTATTTGTCGTAATCTTCCTCGAATTCAAATTGATCGTCGAAATAATCGGCAACCTTATCGAATTCATCGTCGTCATCGATGGAGGACAACATATCCTCACCGTTTTCGTCCTTTTCAAGTTTCAAAATCGTGTACTGGTCCTCTTCCCCTTCCTTGGGTTCAACGGGAATCATGGCGAAGTACTGCGTGCCGTCCATTTCAACGGCGCCGATGACCTGGAACTGTGTTTCCACGCCTTCTTCGTCAACCAGTGTATAAATGCCTTCCTCGGGTTCCATTTCTTCCTCGGGAAGTTTTTTCTTATTATCTGCCATATAAATATATTCTCCTTTACGTCGTTCTTTCTGTCATTATTTTAACATGACGTGCGGCCGTTGTCAACAAAAAAAGATACGTACCGTGTTCTGATTGTCAGCAGCCGAGCGCCGCACGCAATTCGTCTGCGTCGGGTAAATCGGACAGGATTGTATTGCTGACGTAGAAGCCCGCCGGCGTGAAGCGCCAATTTGATTCGTTATGGATCAACAGCGTTTCCGCACAGGGCATGGCGGCCGGCAGGTATGCGGACAACTTTTCGGCAAATGGTGTAAACGGCAAACCGAACCGGGCAGTAAAATCACGTTCGTCCACACCGGCGCACAGGCGGAGCCGCAGCATCACGTACTCACAGGCGGCCGAAAAACGGTCTTCTTTTTCACATACGGCTGTACTGTCACTTCCGTTCAAATACGCTGTCAAATCGTCACCGTGGGCAAATCTGACGCCGTCCATGAACGAATGGGCGGCAACGCCCAAGCCGAGATACTCGTCGCCGTTCCAATATTTCAAATTGTGGCGAGACTCATATCCGGGGCGGGCAAAATTGCTGATTTCATACTGCGGAATCCCGGCCCTTTTCAACGTTTCGATGGCCGTCATATACATACCGCGCTCGGTCTCTTCATCCGGCAGCGGCAAGCTGTCGCGCACGGCCCAAAACGGCGTTTTTTCTTCCAAAATCAGCCCGTAGACAGACAAATGCGAAACGCCGGTTGACAGTATCGTTTGCAGCGTCCCGGCAAACGAGTCCGCCGTTTGCTTTGGGATACCGAACATCAGGTCACAAGACACGTTCGTAAAACCGGCGGCCTCGGCATCGGCCAATGTTTGCAGCGCATTCTGTGCGGTATGCAGCCGCCCCAGGGCGTGCAGTTCATCATCGCACAGACTTTGCACACCGACGCTCAAACGATTGAGGCCGGCAGCACGCATACCGCGCAGTTTTTCCCGCGTGACCGTGGCGGGATTGCATTCCGCCGTGATTTCGACGTCATCCGCCAACCGTGCGGTCTTTGCAACGCAGGACAGGATTTTGTCAAACTGTTCCGGCTGCAGAAGCGACGGCGTACCGCCGCCGAAATAAACGGTATCCACAACGCGGTCGGCAAGACGGGGGGCCGACTGCGTCAGTTCCCGGCAAAGCGCCGAGACGTAAGCGTCGATGACGTCCTGCGATTGCCCCGGAAAGGAACAGAAATCGCAGTACAGGCATTTGCGCAGGCAAAACGGCACGTGGATATACAGCCCGATTTTTGGCGATGCGGGGCGCATCATTGTTCCTCGTCTCCCAACTGAAGCACGGCCATAAACGCCTCGGGCGAAACCTCCACGGAGCCGAGCTGGCGCATCTTCTTTTTACCCTCTTTCTGTTTTTCAAGCAGTTTCTTTTTACGGGTAATATCACCGCCGTAACACTTGGCAAGCACGTCCTTACGCATGGCCTTGACGGTTTCACGGGCAATGACGCGGGCGCCGATGGCGGCCTGAATCGGGATTTCAAACATTTGGCGCGGAATATTATCTTTTAAGCGCTCGGCAATGCGGCGGGCGCGGGCATAGGCCTTCTCTTCGTGGACAATGAAAGAAAGTGCGTCGACCTGGTCGCCGTTGAGCAAAAAGTCCAGGCGCACCAGTTTGCTTTCTTCGTATCCCTTGAGTTCGTAGTCGAGAGACGCGTAACCGCGGGAACGGCTCTTGAGGGCGTCGAAGAAGTCGTAAATGATTTCGTTCAGCGGCAGGTCATAGTGCAGTTCAACACGGGTGGGGTCCAGATATTTCATATCGATAAACGTACCGCGGCGGTCCTGACACAAGTCCATGAGTCCCCCGACAAATTCGGCCGGTGTGATGATATTGGCGTGGACGATGGGCTCGTAGGCCTGCTTGATTTCGTCGGACGGCGGGTAATTGGTGGGGTTATCCACCATAACCGTCGAACCGTCGGTTTTATCGACTTTATAAATAACGCTGGGGGCGGTTGTAATCAGGTCGAGATTGAACTCGCGTTCCAAACGCTCCTCGATGATTTCCATGTGCAAAAGTCCCAAAAAGCCGCAGCGGAAACCGAAGCCCAATGCAATGGACGTTTCGGGTTCAAAAGACAGGGCGGCGTCATTGAGCTGCAGTTTTTCCAAGGCATCGCGCAAATCGCCGTAGCGGGCGCCGTCGGCGGGATAAATACCGGCATAGACCATGGGCTGCGCCGATTTGAAACCGGGGCAGGCCTTATCGGTCGGCCGATTCGCCAGCGTAACGGTATCGCCGACACGGGTTTCGCCGACACTTTTGATGGAGGCCGTGATATAACCGACGTCGCCGGCAGATAATTCGTCACACTTCTGCAGGCCGAAAGGCTCCATTGTACCGACCTCGACAACGTCATACTCGGCACCGTTGCTCATCAGTTTCATGCGGTCCCCTGCTGCAAGGCGGCCGTCCAGGATACGGACGTTGATAACAACGCCGAGATAGCTGTCGTAATAGGAGTCGAAAATCAGCGCCTTGAGCGGTGCCTCCGCATCGCCCTTCGGTGCGGGAATATCGGACACGATATGGTCCAGGACCTGTTGAATATTGAGGCCCGTTTTGGCGGAGATGGCGGGACAGCCCTCGGCGGGAATGCCGATGACGTCCTCGATATCGGCACGGCATTGGTCTATTTGGGCCGAAGGCAGGTCGATTTTATTGATGACCGGTACGATTTCCAAATTGGCATCTACCGCCAAATAGGCATTGGCAAGCGTCTGCGCCTCGATGCCCTGCGTGGCGTCCACGATCAGGAGTGCCCCATCGCAGGCATTGAGTGACCGAGATACCTCGTAGTTAAAGTCAACGTGCCCGGGGGTATCAATTAAATTGAACGTATACTGTTCCCCGTCCGGTGCCGTGTAGTCGAGTTTGACAGCACGGGATTTAATGGTAATGCCGCGTTCCTTTTCCAATTCCATATTATCCAGGAGACGGTCCTCCATCTCACGTTGCGACACACTTTGCGTGGACTCCAAAATGCGGTCTGCCAACGTTGATTTGCCGTGGTCAATATGTGCAATGATGGAGAAATTGCGGATATGCGATTGACGGTTTTTTTCTGCCATGTTTTCTACCCGTTCCGATCCTTTCCTATATAGGATATGTATTATCGTTTAACTGTATTATTATACACTTTTTTACGATATGACGCAAGTGGCAACCGCAGCGTGCGAAAAAATGCTTTTTTTCTTGCTTTTTCCCACGAGATGGCTTATAATATTACTAATTATTGAGATGCTGCAGGAGGCATTATGGCAACAAAGAAAAGACTGGCCGTGATCGGTTACGGCGGCATGGGCGGATGGCACGTTGACCGCGCCCTGAAAAGTGACGTTGTGGAACTGGCAGGCATTTACGATATCAAAGCGGAACGCAGAGATTTGGCAGAGAGCCGCGGCATTCATGCCTACGCCTCCCGTGAAGAACTTTTGAACGACCCAAGCATCGATTTGGTGACGGTCGCCGTCCCCAATGATATGCATGAAGAAATCATTATCGACGCGTTGAATCACGGCAAAAACGCCCTTTCCGAAAAGCCGGTCACCCTTTCCATGGCATCCCTGGAACGGATGATTGCCGCTGCCGAAAAGAATCACAAAATCTTTTCCGTGCATCAAAACCGCCGCTGGGACGTGGACTATTTGGCCATGAAGCAGGTATACGACAGCGGGGAGATCGGCAAAGTCATCAACCTGGAGTCCCGCATTCACGGCAGCCGCGGCATTCCCTCCGACTGGAGAGGCATCAAGCAGTACGGCGGCGGTATGCTGTACGACTGGGGTATTCATCTGATTGACCAAGCCATGATGATTATGGGCCACGATCCCAAATCCGTCTATTGCCGTTTCGACCATATCACCAACCAAGAAGTGGATGACGGCTTTAAGCTGTTTTTGGATTACGCCGACGGCCGCAACGCTTTTATTGAAGTCGGTACGCTGAACTTCCAGGCAATGCCCCGCTTCTATATGCGCGGTGAAACCGGCACGGCGCTGATTACAGACTGGCGCGAAAAATGCAAAGTGGTCAAATGCACCCACTGGCACGAAAACGAAGTCCTGCCCGTACAAACGGCGGCAGGTCTGACCAAAACCATGGCACCCCGCGACGAATTGACCACACAGACCTACGAAATTGAGAAGCCCGCCTCCGACGTGCACGATTATTACCGCAACCTGTGCGACGCCATTGACGGCAAGGCAACGCAGCTTGTCACACACGAACAAATGCGTGCCGTTCTCAACGTCATCATGTGCGCTTTCCAATCCGTTGAAACAGGCGCACCCGTAGAAATTAAATAAAAATACAGCAAAAAGCCGCCGAAACAAACGTTTCAGCGGCTTTTTATAATCGCTATCGGTTTTACAATGCAGCCGTCAAATCCAGCGTGTCACTGTCCAAAAACGCATACGCTGCAGGTGAAAAGTCTGCGGGAATGATGCGCTCTGCGCCGCAATGCGGGCAGGCAACGCGCACACCGTCCTCCGTTGTCTCGATGAGATACGCTTCCGGCGCCTGCGCGCAACGGCAGACAATCTTCCCTTCTTCTTCCAAATCATGCGCCACAAACAGCACGGACTGGAGCATCTCCGGGTCGCAAACGCGCCCCATTTGTTCCTGAGCCCGCAGCGCTTTAAAATCGGGCACACCGTTTTCTTCCAAAGTGTTGAGCAGTTTCAGCTCATCCGCTGCAAGCGCCGCCTTCACGTGCTCCATTTCACCGACGTAACACACCGGCAAAGCGGACAGGGGGCAATTGAGCGTCAGGCAATCATCCATGGAAACGCTGCGTCTGTCAAAGGAGAAAACGTGCGGTTTCGTACACAAAAGACACGGCACGGTCAAACGCGCCGTTTCCGCGCCGACTCTTTCCACAATCATCTCACTGCCGCCGCAGGAACACTTCAGCCGCAGCATATCCGAGCCGGCCTTGCCGGCGACAAACTGAATCGGGTCAATCATACTGAGCACGCCGGCACCGCATTCGGGGCAACGGTAAGCTATAATCATTTTGCCGGCGACGTCCGTCTTTATATAATTATTAACGTTCATGATTTCCTCCCTGTGAAAAAATGGCACAGACGGAGCGTTTGCTCCGTCCGGGCCATTTATCATTTTATACAATTGACAGCTTATTCAGCGTCGTCGGACATCCAGTAGGTCAAATCCGTCTTGAGGTTGTACGTGGTCTTTGCTTCGGTCAGCCAGTTTTCAACCTTGCCGGACAGGCAATCCGTCTTCGCGGAAACCTTCCAAGCGGGGTCGCCGTTGGAATCAACGAACACGATAAGGGTGTAGGCGGTTTCATTGAGCGTACCGCTGATTGCGGCAACTGCACCGGGAACAGCCGCGTCGCTTGCCAGCCACTCGCTGACAGCGGTCAGGTTGAAATCGGCGGGAACCACGTTTTCAGCATATTGAGATGCATCGGTCAGTTCGTAGGTCGTGGCCAAAGCAAGCATGCTTTCTTTGGACATACCGAGATCGGATGCCTTGAATTCCGCAACGAATTTATCGGCGGTTTCCTGCGTCAGCTTGTCTGCGGTATTGACAATGTACTGAATATTCTTGGTAACGGTTTCGTCACGACCGGCAGACTTGGTAATAATGTAAGCAACGGCCGTGTATTCGGAATCGGAACCGGCGCCGAATGCCTTGGTGGCGTTCACGGCAGCCTTATCGGTGAAGATCCAAGCAATAACGTCATCCTGGGACAGGTTTGCCTTAACAACGTCAGTACCGGCTGTGGGCGTCAGACTGTCTTCGGCCAACATAGCGGTGAATTCTGCAGCGGAGGTGGCGTGTGTCAAAGCTTCAGCCTTGGCATCGGCTTCCAATTTATCCAGTGCGAATTTGTCCTGTGCTGCCTGCAGTGCTGCGTTATACTCTTCGGTGGTGCTGTAATCGGAACTGTTCACCGTGGCAAGCGTAGCTTTGAAGGAGTAACCTAGGTAAGAAGCGGTGATATAATCATCCGCGTTATCTTCGTAATACTTAACGACGTCATCGTCAGTAATAGCAGCTTCCATATCGGCGGCCATCTGTGTTTCATACTTGTTGCACAGCAGGGTCAATTCATACATAGCTTTGACGTCTTTAGCCTTTACGCCTTCACCGTATGCAGCGCTCAAATAAGCGGACAGGCTGCTGTAGCCGTAGTAAGAAGCGGTATATTCCAAGTTGTCCATATAGGTCTGAACGGTCTCCTTTTCGGAATCGTCCAGTTTCAAACCTGCCTGATGCGCAGCCTCACCATAGACGGCGTAGACTTCGCAGTCGCTTTCGGCAGCGCTCATTGCGGAAGACAGGTAGTAATTCTGCAAATACTGCAGGTACTGTTCCATAGACTCGTCAACCTGGCTGATATAGTACTGATAATAAGACATATACTGATACTGGAACATAGAACCCGTAATCGTAACGTGTTCGGTACGGAACGGTTTCTTAGAGCGCAAAATTGCGCCGGAGCTCTGCACTGCTGCCAAAACCAGGCAGGCAATGACTACAAACGCGATCGCACCGGCGATCACAGGGGTCAACCATTTGTTCTTCTTTTCAACGACGGCAACCTTGCCTGAAGTTTCAGACGCGTGTCTGTCATTGATACGTTTTGCTTTTCCCATAATTCGGGTCCACCTTTTTCTGTCGAATTTTCGGTGCCGTCCGCAAGGGTGGGCACCTTATAAACTGTTTGTTATTATACTTTATTTATCTGTCAAATGTGTGAACAAATTGTGAACAAAAGTTACACGTTCATAATGACAGGTAAAATCATGGGTTTTCTGCCCGTTTTGGCAAACAGGAACCGCGTCAATTCGTCGCGCACCGCATTTTTCAGCTGTACACGGTCGATACGGCGGCCGCTGTCAAGATATTTATTAAAGACGTCCTGTGCCCTGCGTTTGGCTTCATCCATCAATTCCTCGGATTCCCGCACGTACACGAACCCGCGGGAAATCACGTCGGGACCGGACAGCAGCATTTTTTCATCCGAATCCATTGTGGCAACCACGATAATCAAGCCGTCCTGGGACAGATGGAGTCTGTCGCGCAAAACGATACTGCCGACGTCACCGACGCCGAGACCGTCGATGAGTACCTTGCCTGCCGGCACGGTGCCGCCCCAACGGGCGCCGTCAGCGTCAATTTCCAGTACCTTGCCGATATCGGAAATGAAAATATTTTCCTCCTGCATCCCCATACTGCGCGCCAAATCGCGGTTGGCGGAGAGATGACGGTATTCCCCGTGAATCGGCATAAAATATTTCGGACGCGTCAACGCCTGCATCAGTTTCAGTTCCTCCTGGCAGGCATGCCCCGAAACGTGCACTTCGGCTACGGCGTCGTTCAACACGCGGACACCGTTGCGTGTCAGCTCGTTGATGATGCGGCCGATCATTTTTTCATTGCCCGGAATAGCGCTGGCGGACAGGACGACGAGATCGCCGTACCCCAACGTAATCTGGTTATGGTCGGAAAAGGCCATACGGTACAGTGCCGACATGGGTTCACCCTGGCTGCCGGTGGTGACCAGCGTCAGCTCGGACGGTTTGTAGCGCTTCATCTCGCCGATGTCAATGAGCGTCCCCTTGGGTACGTGCATATAACCGAGTTCAACGGCGGCGCTGATGGTGTTTTCCATACTGCGGCCGGAAATGACGACGTGGCGGCCGTGGCGGGCGCTGACGTCAATGATTTGCTGTACGCGGTGCACGTTGGAGGAGAAGGTTGCAATGACGATACGCCGGTCGGCGTGGGACGAAAAAATCGTTTCCAGCGAAGCGCCGACTTTCTTTTCGGACGGCGTATATCCGGGGCGTTCGGCGTTGGTTGATTCGCACATTAAAAGCAAAACGCCCTGTGCACCGAGTTCGCCGAGGCGCGTGATATTCATCATTTCGCCCTCGATCGGGGTTAAGTCAAGTTTGAAGTCGCCGGTATGAATAATGGTGCCGAGCGGCGTATGAATGGCCAGACAGCAGGCATCGGCAATGGAATGGTTGACGCGAATGAATTCAACGGACAACTGTCCCGCACGAATCACGTCCCCTGCCCGCACGGTATTGAGCTTGGGTGCAAAGGGCAATTTGTGCTCTTCCAATTTTTTACGAATGATGCCGAGCGTCAGCGCCGTACCGAAAACGGGCGGATTGATGGTGCGCAGTACGTAGGGAATGGCGCCGATATGGTCCTCGTGCCCGTGGGTCAAAAAGATGCCGCGCAATTTGGTTTGGTTGGTTTCCAAATAAGACACGTCGGGAATCACCAGGTCGATGCCGGGCATATCTTCATCCGGGAATCCCATGCCGCAGTCAACGACGATGATATCGTTGCCGTACTCGATGGCGGTCATATTTTTGCCGATTTCATTCAAGCCGCCGAGCGGGATAATTTTCAGCTTGCCGGTCGGTTTGGCAGCGTCACGGCGGGGTTCACCGCGGTGCGCATGCTCTTTGTTTTTGACAGGCGTTTCGGGTGCAGCAGGCACGTTCCGGCCGCTCTGCTCGTTTCGATTGCCCTGTCTGTCCGTGCGGTTGTTCTTGTTGTACCGCCCCGGACGATGACGGTTGGAACCGCCGTTTGAAGCAGGGACGGCAGCAAGTGCTTCCGCCGTTTCAACCTTTTCAATTTCTTCTCTTTTTTTATTTTTTTCGTTGTCAGAACGTCTGTGATTCTGTTTTTTTGCCGCATCGTTTCTGCCGGGCTGCTTAGTGCCGGCGTCCTTTACGGTTTCGTTTTTTTGATTTTTCTTGTTAAACAAAACGAGTATCCTTTCTTTGATTTTTTCTGTTATCGTTCATTTTTCACGTCGGTTCAAACGGCTTTGGAACCGTATAAAAAGCAAACACAAAAGAACCTCTCTCGATAGCAGTACCGCTCCCTGTATCGATAAGAAGTTAATTTCAATTTTGCAAAACGGGCAGGCACAAACGTGTTCCCGTTCCGTTCACGCCGCGTAGGTCCATCCGTAGGACCCGGCGTTCCGTTAAAAACAAGATATTATACATTAACCGTTTCATTTTGTCAAGTGCGGCGGCGTCTGACACCCGTTTTGTGCAACCTTTTTTAAAATATAACGAATTGGGGGTTGACAGTACCGACAATAAAGATTATGATAAAGTATCATCTTTTAAGGAGTTATTTATGGAACGTATCACCTGCTCTCAAATGACGGCCAAACTGCAAAACGGTCAGCTTGACGCCGTTCTCACTCATATTTACGGCAAGGACGCCGTTGCCGCACAAAAGGAACGCTACTGTGCTGCCATTGCCGCCTTTGCAGACCTGTACGGTGCGGATCGCGCCGTCAGCCTGTACTCCGTTGCCGGCCGCAGTGAAATTTCCGGGAACCATACCGACCACAACCACGGCTGTGTCGTTGCCGGTTCCATCGATTTGGATATCATTGCCGTTGCTTCCCCTTCGGAAAACAACGTCATTCGTTTGACCAGCGAAGGCTTTGCCGAATCCAAAGTCGCCGTTGATCCCATCCCCACGCCCGACAGCAGCGCTTTCGGCACGTCGGCATCCATCATTGCCGGTATGTGCAGCGCGTTTGCCGGCAAGGGATACGCTGTGGGCGGTTTTGACGCCTATGCGACCTCCAACGTACTCAAAGGCTCCGGTCTGTCCTCCTCCGCCGCTTTCGAAGATATGGTCGGTAATATTCTGAACCATCTGTTCAACGACGGTAAGGTTGACAACGTCACCATTGCCAAACTGTCCCAGTACGCCGAAAACGTTTTCTTCGGCAAGCCCTGCGGCTTGATGGACCAGATGGCCTGTGCCGTCGGCGGCGCCATTGCCATTGATTTTGCCGATCCCGCAGCACCGATTATTGAGAAAATGCCCTTTGACTTCTCGGCTGCCGGTTATAACCTCTGCATCGTCAACACGGGCGGCAACCATGCCGACCTGACGGCTGACTACGCATCGGTTCCCGCCGAGATGAAGTCCGTTGCCAAGAAGTTCGGCAAGGAAGTATTGCGCGACGTGAACGAAGAGGACGTTATCAAAGCCATCCCCGCCCTGCGCACCGAACTCGGCGACCGCGCCGTGATGCGTGCCCTGCACTTCTTTAACGAAAATAAGCGCGTTGCCCTGCAGAAGCAGGCACTGCTTGACGGCGACCTGGACACCTTCTTTACCGGTGTGAAAGCCTCCGGTCTGTCTTCCTTCTGCTACCTGCAGAACGTATATACCACGAAAAACGTAACCGAACAGGGCCTGTCGCTGGCGCTGTGCCTGTGTGACCGTCTTTTGTCCGGCAAGCGCGCCGCTTGGCGTGTACACGGCGGCGGTTTTGCCGGCACTATCCAAGCTTTCGTGCCCGCCGCTGACGTTGCCGCCTTCCGTGCGGCTATGGACGCCGCCTTCGGCGAGGGTGCCTGCCTGGTTTTGCGCATCCGTCCCGAGGGTGCCGTTCGCATCGCTTAATTCAACACCGTGCCGGAATTTCAAACCGAAACGACGGCGCCGGTGCGTGTGGTATCCCTGTATTCGGGATCCAAAGGAAATGCGACCTTGATTCAAACGCCGGACGTCAATCTGTTGATTGACGCCGGTAAAAATGCCAGAGCCCTGACACGGGCTCTGGCGCAGGTCGGCATTGCACCGGAGTGCATCAACGCCGTCTTTATTACACACGAGCACCGCGACCATACTGCCGCACTGCCCGTTTTTTTAAAACAGAACCCCATACCGGTGCATATCACCGCTGCCTCCCGCCGTGCCCTCCGCATTGATTTGTGCGAGGAGCAGTGCGGGTTATTTGTTGTTCATCCGCCGCTGTATACCGAAACGTTCGGCAGCACAACGATAACGTCCTTCCCGCTGTCCCACGACAGCCGCGCCTGCGTCGGCTACCGCATCGTCACAAAGACGGAACGCGGCGCCTTTACCATCGGTTTTGCCACCGACATGGGTGTGGCGGATGAGACCGTGTACCGCAACCTGCTCGGTTGTGACGCCGTCGTTATGGAGTGTAACCACGATACGGAAATGCTGTTCGAAGGTCCCTACCCCTTCGACCTGAAAGAACGCATCGCTTCCCGTTACGGGCATTTATGCAACCGTGATGCCGCCGAATTGGCCGCCGCACTGCAGGAAAGCGGCACCCGCGCCATTATGCTGGCGCATTTAAGCGAAAATAACAATCTGCCGGATTTGGCGTTCGGCGAAGTACGGGCGGCATTGGGTGACAACGGCACCGTATTAGCGGTGGCATGCCCGGATTGCCCCGTCGAGCTGACGCTGCCGTCCTTTTCGGAGGTATAACACAATGTTACACGTTTCCGTGATATGCGTGGGCAATCTGAAAGAAACGTGGTGGCGCGATGCCGCCGCAGAGTACGTCAAACGCCTGTCTGCTTTCTGCCGTATCGATATCGTTGAATTGAAAGAAGCCAAAGTGCCGGATGAGCCGAGCGACCGCGAAATAAGCACAGCACTGGAAAAAGAAGCGGACGCCATCCTGGCCGCTGTTTCCCCCCGCGCCGTCTGCATGGCGCTGTGTATTGAGGGCAAACAGTTCACCTCGGAAGAATGGGCCAAAGAAATTGAAAACGCGGCGCAAACCGGCGGCGAACTTGCCCTGATTATCGGCAGTTCGCACGGGCTTTCACCGCGTGTCAAAGAAAAATGTCGGATAAAAGTGTCCTTTTCCAAAATGACGTTCCCGCACCAAATGGCGCGCGTCATTTTATTGGAATCGCTGTACCGCGCCATGACCATCACACGCGGCATTCCCTACCATAAATAAAAAATGCAAAACGCAAATCGCAAATTGCTGACTGCTGACTGAAATCGATTTACGATACGCTGCCGTTCTTGGGATCGTTCGGCGTAATCGTTACGGACAGTTTGGTCCGCTCGGCACAGGCACCGCGGATTTCAATGGTGTAATCCAGTTCCAACGTACCGTTGTCAACCAGCCGATTCACTACCTTGAACGTGTGTACACACACCTCGAACGGCATAAAGGGCGTTTCATAAACGCAGTGACTGCGTTTGCCCTGTTCGAAAACGAGCGTTGTCGTCACGGTACCGGTACGGCACATACTGACAAGCCCCGGCGTTTTCATGGGGAACGAAATCTCGGTCTGCGCCCCCTCCATACCGGTCAGCTCGGTTTCGGCATACGACAGCACAATGCAGTCGTCACGCATAAAAAGACTGCCGCTGGAAATCATTTCAAGAACCTCGGGTTCCTCCGTACCGTTTTCCTGCGGTACGTCGTAATCGTTGTTTTCGGGGTCCATATTAGCGCTGACGGGGTCCACCGGAATCATGGCCGTTTCCCGCCGAATGCTCTTAATTTTGACCATAACGTTATCTTGTAACATATTCATCCTCATGCCGCTTTGGGCGGCTCATCAATAGTAAGCCAAACTTCATATGAAATGCGTTTGGCTTGCCGACACGGCAGGATTATTATACCATCTTTTACCGTTCTGTCAATTGCAAAAAAGACCAACATTCTGTGAAGGAGGAAAAATGAAAGAAAAGAAACCGCTTTTGTCCCTGTTTTTCTCTATGTTGAAAATAGGGCTGTTCACCTTCGGCGGCGGCTACGCCATGCTGGCACTGTTGGAAGACGAATTTGCCGACAAAAAGAAATGGATTACGGCAGAGGAATTTATGGATATGGTCGCCATATCCGAATCAACGCCCGGTCCCATCGCCATCAACTCCGCCACCTATATCGGTTACAAAGTCGGCGGCGTGCTCGGTTCCGCCGTTGCCACGCTCGGCGTCTGCATCCCGTCCTTTGTAATCATCTACCTCATTTCGTTATTCTTCGATGCCTTTTTGGCATTGGCACCCGTCACCTACGCCTTTCGCGGCATTCAGGCCTGCGTCGTCTTTTTGATTTTGCGTGCGGGTTTAAAAATGGTCAAAAAACTGCCGCAAAACGCACTGTCGTACGTTTTGCGGCAGTTTTTTGACCAT
>DCGU01000068.1 GCA_002315325.1 Clostridiales bacterium UBA1770 | reverse complement strand
ACGTTTAAAAATATGATAAACTTCCTCCAAGCCTCCTCCTAGGGGGAGGGGGACCAACGAAGTTGGTGGAAGGAGTTCATCCTTAACTAAAACGATATTTCAACCATCTTGCGCTGATCTGCGCCGCCCCAACTCCAATGATTTATTTAAATCTCACTTCTTAACTTATGTGAGGCCATTATGTTAAACGTCATCATCCGCATCTTGGGCATCGTCGGGATCATCACCGGCGTGCTTGCCTATCAATTAAAAACGCATAAAAAGATTATGGTTATGCGCTCCGTCAGCGAATCGCTGTTCGGCATCCAGTATATTTTGCTGGCTGCCTATACCGGGGCGGGACTCAACTTTATCGGCGTCGTCCGCAACCTGGTCTTTGGGTACCAGGTCGAAAAGAAAAAGAGCACGGTGCTCTCCCGTATTCTTTTCTGCATTGCGTTTGCAGTGGTCGTCATTTTTTCCTGGGAAGGGCCCAAGAGCATCCTGATCGGCACAGCCAAGCTGATTTCCACCATTGCCTTCGGCTGCCGCAACACCGTGCTCATCCGCATCTTTGCCTTTACGACGAGCACTATGTGGCTTATTTATAACTTAACCGTCGCATCGTACGAGGGCGCCCTGTGCGAGGCGTTTACTATCATTTCCCTCATTGTCGCACTGGTCCGTATTGCTGTGAAAAAGTCCCGTGAAAAGAAGGAAAACAGCGCATCGGATACAAACGCATGACGCGCATTTCAAATCATCCATACATGCGGTGCAGTGACTGACGCTGCACCGCTTTTGTTTTTCCGGCGGTAATTATTGACATACGTTGCTGTACGCGGTAAAATACTCAGTGGAAAATCAATACAAATGACGAAAAAGGGGATCGTTACCATATGCTGCAAACGGGCATTGAGTCCGCTTATTATTTTGAGGACGGACAAATTAATTATACGAAAATGGCGGCGCACGGTTATACCTGCGCCGATTTCCAGGGACTGACGAACACGGGTGGCGAGCTGTATACCTGCGACGATGCAACCTTTAAAGCCCGTTTGACGGCAGAATATGAGCGCGCACGTGCCGCCGGTATTTCCTTTTATCAATTGCATGGTCCCTGGCCGGTGGACGATGCCACGGCCGAACTGCGCGCCTTTAACCTGGCCTGCATGAAACGGTGTGCCGAGGGCGCGGCGCTGTTGCATTGCCCGTATATGGTGGTGCACCCCGTGCTGCCCAGCCATTGGGACAAGGAAACGGACCCGGCGTTTGCCATGCAGGTCAACCGTGCTTACTTCACGGAACTGTGCCGGCATGCACAGGCGTTTGGTGTGAATATTTGCATTGAAAATATGCCGTCGATCAATCCGGCACTTTCCACGGTGGCCCAGGTCGTTGCCTTTGTCAAGGAAGTCAATATGCCCAATTTCTTTATCTGCCTGGATACGGGACACGCCAACTGTACGCGGGAGGGTATCGGCGATGCCGTGCGTGCGTGCGGTGACCTGCTCAAGGTTTTGCACATCCACGACAACCGCGGCAGCGAGGACAGCCATCTGGTGCCCTATACCTGGGGCGGGAATATCAAGTGGGATGAATTCAAACCGGCCCTGCAGGATATTGGCTTTACGGGGTGTTTGTCTATGGAGACAGGCATCAAACCGAACTGCCCGACGCAGGCACTGGAGCTGATGCAAAGGGGCGTTGCCCAAATTGCCAAATCTTTCGACCCGACGACGTAAATCGACGGGACGACGGGACCGGAGGAAACAATATGAAACCGCAATTTATCTGTCACGCTGACTTTGCCGATTGGTCACCCGTGCACGTTTTCTACAAGGAAAAAGACAAAGACAAGGTCACGCTGCCCGAACGTCCGGCGCGTTTGCAAAACCGGCATATCTTGTTCCGCAAAACCGTAACGCTGCCGGCGTTTGTGCGGGCCGTCGTGCGTGTCACGGCAGACGATTACTACCATTTATATATTAACGGGCAGTATGCGGGGCAGGGACCTGCTGCCTCGTATCCGCATGCCTATAACCACAATGAAATCGACGTCACGCACCTTTTACAAGCCGGCCAAAATACGTTTGCCGCGCACACGTATTATCAGGGGCTCAACAACCGCGTGTGGGTGTCGGCCGATTTTCGCGAATGTTTTTGGTTTGAACTGTTGCTGGACGGCAAAACGGTCCTGTGCAGTGACGATACCTGGTTGTGTGCCGACCATACGGGCTATACCGCTTGCGGCAAAATCGGGTACGATACCGCCTTTGCCGAGGTGTATCACAGCGATGCACCCGAGGTGGGCTTTGAAAAGGCCGACTTTGACGACAGTGCCTGGCAACCGGCGTCACTCGTTAAAAATCCGGACTATACGCTTGTCAAACAATCAACGGCACAACTCGTGTGGGAAACGCTGGCACCGGTAAAAACCGAAACGATTGCGGGCGGCATCCGCATCGATTTCGGCCGTGAGGCCGTCGGCGTCATCAGCGCCTGCGCCCAAGGCCCCCGCGGGGCCGAGGTCGTATTGCTGTACGGCGAGGAGCTGAACGAGGACGGCAGCGTGCGCAGCGATTTGCGCTGCAACTGTCATTACGAGGAAAAATGGATTCTGTCCGGTAGCGAGGACGTGCTGAAACAGTACGACTACAAGGCTTTCCGCTATGCCGAGCTGCATTTCGGCCCCGACGTGACGCTGCGTGACGTGCATTTCCGCGTGCGGCACTATCCCTTTACGCAACAGGCGTCCTATACGCGCGCGTCGGCTGACTTGCAGCCTATTATCACGCTTTGCACCGATACCGTCAAATACGGCACGCAGGAAAATTACGTCGACTGTCCCACGCGGGAAAAAGGGCAGTATCTCGGCGACGTTTCCGTTGCCGGCCGCGCACAGGCGCTGGCGTCGGGCAATTATGCCATGATGAAAAAAGCCATTCGCGACTTTTGCAATACGACCTTTATTTGCCCCGGCGTGATGGCCGTTTCCTGCGCGTCCTTAATGCAGGAAATTGCCGACTACTCGCTGCAGTTCCCGGCACAGGTTGCCTGGGTGTACGCACAGGACGGGAATTTGGATTTCTTACGGCAAACCGAGCCGTACCTGACGGGTATGCTGGCCTATTTCCGCAAGTATGAAAATGCCGACGGCTTACTTGAAAACGTAAGTGACAAATGGAACCTGGTCGATTGGCCGGAAAACCTGCGGGACGGCTACGTCTTTCCGGCGGGGGAGCGCGATACGGGCCTGCACAACGTTATCAACGCCTTTTGGGTCGGTTTTTTACAGGCGATGGACGAAATATACGGCATCCTGGGAATGCCGCCCACGGGGCTTACCGCGCGGGTACAGGACGCCTACGTGAATACGTTCTACAACGCCGAAACGGGGCTGTTCACCGATAACCCCGCCACCGACCACAGCGCCGTTCACTGCAGCGTTTTGCCGCTGTTGTTCCGTATCGGTGCCGAAATCCCCGGGCTGCAGGACCGCCTGATTGACCGCATTATGCAAAAGGGACTGACGTCCATGGGTGTCTATATGGCGTATTTCACGCTGGCGGCGTTGGTAAAGCACGGCCGCATGGACTTGGCGCAGCAGCTGGCGCTGGCACCGGGGGCCTGGAATCTGATGTTGTCCCAGGGCGCCACCACGACGTTCGAGGCGTGGGGCAAAGAGCAAAAATGGAACACCAGTTTGTTCCATCCGTGGGCCACGGCCCCACTCATCGTCTTTGCCGACGATGCAAGAGTGTATTAAGTTTTTCGTTTTCGACGCGGTACACGTGCGTACCGTGGGCAAAACGGCAACGAAATTATTTCTTTTTTCACAGGGTACAAATGGATAACTCGACTTCTACTACCAATCCCAATCATACGCAAAACAATCACAATCTTCATAATAACGGTCCCCGCCGGAACGAAACGGGCAAAACCCGCTCTCTGATTCATGCGGCCCTGGGCGCGGCGCTCATCGCTGTCTGTTCCTTTTTGACGATCCCCGGCGCCGTCCCCTTTACGCTGCAGACCTTTGCCGTGTGCATGGTATTATGTCTATTCGGCGGCAAGGTGGGCTTTTCGGCGATTGCCGTTTATATTGCACTCGGCGCCGTCGGCGCCCCCGTATTCTCGGGTTTTTCGGGCGGGTTCGGCGTGCTGTTGGGCACCACGGGCGGGTATATCGTTGGTTTTTTGCTCATCGGGGCCTGTTATTGGACCGTTGAAAAGCTGACGCGGACGCCCATGACGACGGTATGGCAGTTTGCCGCACTGATTGTCGGCACGCTGTTGTGCTACGCCTGCGGCACCGTGTGGTTTGCCGCCGTCTATTCCCGTGCCAACAGCGCCATTGGTTTTACCACGGCATTGTCGTGGTGCGTGGTGCCGTATCTGCTCCCCGACGCCGCCAAACTGACCTTGGCGGTATTACTCGGCAAAAAGCTGCGGCCGTATCTAAACCGCCGTGCGTAATATAGAGTGATAAAAAGCAACAGGGGGGCTAAAACAACCTGTTGCTTTTTGCGTACCAACAACGGCGCGGCCGACAAACGCCCCTTTAAATTGCTCCCCGGTTGATGAATCAGCATTTCTATTGAACAAAAATGCGGGTTTCCGCAAAAACGTTCATTAGCCTCTTGCAGAACGGGAAGATTTTTAGTATGATAAAGGTTACCGATATGACGCTAAAACGAAAAGAAACGTAAAGGACAAAGAAAAATGGCAGGTATTATTCACGAGGCACAAAATAAAGATATCGTCGCGTCGATTCGCGCGGATGCCGCCGCATTGGCGCGTGAAATGATTGACCTGGCGCATTTGCACAAGGGGCAGATCGTCGTCGTGGGGTGTTCCACCAGCGAAACGGTGGGGGAGACCGTGGGCAGCTGGTCGATACCCGAGGTAGGGCAGGCCATCTACGACGGGCTTGCCGAGGTCTTTTCGCCCTGCGGCATCTATATCGCCGCACAATGCTGTGAGCACCTCAACCGTGCCCTGATTGCGGAGCGCGAAGCCGTGCCGGGAGCCGAAATTGTCAACGTCGTGCCGCAGCCCAAGGCCGGCGGCTCGTTCGCTACGGCCGCCTATCGGACCATGGCGCACCCCGTTGCCCTTGAAGCCATCAAAGCCGACGCCGGTATCGACATCGGCGGCACGCTCATCGGCATGCACCTCAAGGCCGTTGCCGTGCCCGTGCGCCCCGCGCAGAACCACGTGGGCAAGGCGCTCGTCATCTGCGCCCGCACGCGCCCCAAATGCATCGGCGGTGAGAGGGCCGTATACGATGAAGCACTGAAAGAAGGATATTCGTTTTAATCAAAAAAGAAAAAGAGCTTGGCGCACAACTCGTGCACCAAGCTCTTTTACTATTAGAACAAAATTTCCACAAAGGAATCTTTCGGCAGCGTTATGGTATTGCCCAATGCCTCCCCCGTGTAGCGGTAATCGTATTCCTCGTCGATGCGGGTGATGCGCGCACATGCCGTATCGATACCGGTGATTTCCAGGTCTGCCTTGGCGGCGTCGCCGCGATTGACGATGAGCAGGACGCCGTGTTTGCCGCTCTCGTCCGTGGCGCCCAGCAGGTAGACGTTTTGGCCATCGGTTTCGGTTTTGACTTCTTTTCCCAGCGCGTAGGCCGTGCCGAATGACAGGAAGGGATAATAGGTCAGATACGGGGTCCAGGTATCGGGGTTAAACAGGCCGCCGTAAACGCTGGGACCTAAACGCGTGTCGTAGTAGCAGGCGACGTCAACGCCGGATTTTTGCAGTGCCAGCAGCATGGAGGCGGCCTTGATGGCCGGCAAACGCCCTTCGGCACGCACGTGCGCATGGGGGCCCGGCGTCGTGTTCCATTCGTTGAGGATGGATTCAACGTGGTTCAGCCCATGGTTGTCCAGGATTTTGCGGGCGTATTCTGCCATTGCCACAGCTTCTCCCACGTCGGTATAGGTGTGCCAGGAGAAGAAATCGATGGGGGCGTGGTGTTCCGCCGACGTAATCCAATCGAAGAAGCGGTGTGCATACGTAATGCAGAGGTTCAGCAATTTTTGCTCGGCAGTGGCGGTGGGCGACGCAACGATATTCTTGCCGTCGCAGGTGGGGTCAATGGCGCGCGCATAAAAGCCGCAGGAGGCGTAGCCGCCGACCTTAATGCTGTCGCCGAAACACTTTTTCAAATGGTTGGCGGTCACTTCGTACAGTTCGAAGTACTGTTCCGGGGTGCCGGCCCACATGGCGGGCTGCTCCGGCTCGTTCCAGATTTCCCAATAGGTGATGCCGAGGTGCAGACCGTTCGCCCACCCCTCGTTGTAGTGGCGCACGATATGCTCGCAGATGCGCGCCCATTTGGCAGGATCCTTTGGGGGAGCTGTGCGGTAGGCCTTGAGGTCCCAGCTGTTTTCAATCGTGATGCCCAAACGGAAGAAGGGCTCGACACCGGCGTCGGCGATGGCCTTGAGCATGCGGTCGGTGAAGGCGAAATCGTAACTTGCCGGGTCGTTCTCGTCGGCGTCAAAGTCGCGGAACAGGTTGGGAATATCCACGTACAGGTCCTGCCCCAGCCATCCGCCCACGTCGTGCAGGCGGCTGTAGGGCATATGCGCCGCCGTCATATATTTGAACAGGGAAAAATTGGACCCGGAAAACGGGGGCTGGCCGCCGCCGTGCATGGGTTTAATCTTACCCGTAATTTGCGTAAAGTCTGCCGTGATTTTCATAATGCAGGTCTCCCTTTCGATTCATCAACGTTGTATTAATCACATTATATGATATTACAACAAGAAATGCAAGCAAAAGCGGCAAAACGGGGCAAAAATGGCCCGTTTTCGCAAATAAGTGTAAAAAATTGCGTGCAAACCGAAATTTTTTCGGCAATTCCGTTGTTTTTCAAGTATTTTTTAATAATATTCTATTGACACGTATTTATGCTTATGATATAATGCCGATATTCCAAAAAACGGCAGGCAAAGGACATGAATTTCGCGTGATTTTCATATATCGGGGTCTGTCCGTTCCGGGGCAGGGCCTTTTCTTTTTTCCTCGGTGCCTGCCGAAAACGCATGCCTCTCCCCGTTCTTTTCCATCGATTTTATTTGTCAAAATAAAATAAAAAATCTATAAGGAGTATCCCACAATGAAAACCTTCGCAAAAGTTTTGTCCCTCGCTCTCGTTGTTCTGATGGCCGCTGCCTGCTTCGCATCCTGCGGTGCACAGAAGAACACTGAATATTTTATCGGCTGCACAGGTCCCCTGACCGGCGACGCTGCTTCCTACGGTATTTCCGTACAGAACGGTGCGAAACTCGCCGTTAAGCAGATCAACGCCAACGGCGGTCTGAACGGTGTCAACTTCAAGTTTGACATGAAAGACGACCAGGCTGCTGCAGACGCTGCACAGACCGGTTACGACGCCCTGTACGATGCCGGCATGCAGATTTCCATCGGTTCCGTTACCTCCGGTTCCTGCAAGGCATTTGCTGCAAAAGCTATGCAGGATAACCTGCTGCTCATGACCCCTTCCGCTTCCGAGGCTGCCATCCTGAACGACTACAACGGCGGTAAGACTGCTTTCCGCGTTTGCTTCGGCGACCCCGACCAGGGTGTTCTGGCTGCCAATGAAATCAAGGAAAAGGGTTACACCAAGGTCGGCGCTATCTATGATACGTCTTCCTCTTACTCCGTCGGTATTTACGACGCTTTCAAGGCACAGATGGCGAAATTGGGCCTGACCTATATCGAGACCACCTTCGACGCTGAAAACAACAAGGACTTCTCCACCCAGGTAGAAGCCATGAAGGATTGCGACGTCATCTTCATGCCTTTCTACTACACCGAGGCTTCCCTGGTTGCCAAGGCTGCTGCCGCTAAGGGCTGCACCGCCGTTCTGTTCGGCTGTGACGGTTTCGACGGTATCGCCGATATGTTCACGGCTGCCGACAATATCTCCAACGAAATCAAGTACATCACGCCCTTCGACGCTGCCAGCACCGATGCAACGGTTAAGGCATTCGTAGACGCTTACAAGGCTGAATACAACGCTACGCCCGACCAGTTCGCCGCTGACGGTTACGACGCCGTTATGGCCATCTACAACGCCATGAAGGCTGCCGGTGTCAATGACGTGAACATCTCCGCATCTGCTCTGACCGACGCTGTTGCGGCCGTTCTGACCGGCGGCAGCTTCGAGTACGTCGGCGCTACCGGCACGATGTCCTGGGACAAGACCGGTGCCTGCGTGAAGTCCGCACAGATCGTCGTTCTGGATAAATAATTCCGCGCGCTCCCATTCGTTTGATTTCCGCCCATAGGCGGATCGTAAACACCGAAGGAGGTCCGTATAGGGCTTCCTTCGGTATATGTGTTTAAAAAGGAACAGTATTTCTATGACTATTTTGATTGACGGGTTGAGTCTGGGCGCCATTTACGCCCTGATTGCCCTTGGTTATTCCATGGTATACGGCATTGCTAAAATGCTGAACTTTGCCCACGGCGACATTATCATGGTCGGCGCGTACTCCGTTATGGTTGCGGTGGCGACCATCGGCAGCCCCATTGCGGCTGTGATCGCGGCCGTCGTGCTGTGTACTGCACTGGGTATCGCCATTGAAAAGGTGGCCTATCGTCCGCTGCGCGGCGCATCGCCCCTGGCCGTATTGATTACTGCCATCGGTGTCAGCTACCTGCTGCAGAGTATTGCCCAGCTGATTTTCGGTGCCAGAACACAGCCCGTAACGCTGGTCAGCCTCGGCGCCGTTTCCATCGGTAAACTGACGGTCAGCCTTTCCTCTGTGGTGACGCTGGCAGTCGGTGCCGTGATCATGGTCGGTTTGACGTTATTCATCAAGACGACCAAAATGGGCCGCGCCATGATTGCCGTATCCGAGGACCGCGGCGCTGCCGAACTGATGGGCATTAATGTCAATTTCATTATTTCCTTAACGTTCGCAATCGGCTCGGCTCTGGCCGCAGCCGCCGGCGTCTTTTATCTTTTGCAGATTCCCTCCGTCAGCCCGACGCTGGGGTCCATGCCCGGTATTAAAGCCTTCACGGCAGCCGTTATCGGCGGGATCGGTTCCATTCCCGGTGCCATGATCGGCGGTATTATGCTGGGTGTCATTGAAAAAGTTTGTCAGAGCATTCCCGCACTCTCCCCGTATACCACGGCGATTGAGTTCGGTCTGCTCATCTTAATCCTTTTGATCAAGCCCACGGGCCTGCTCGGTCGGAAACGCAGAGAGAAGGTGTAATTATGGGCGAAAAGAATTCTATGAACGTGAACAATCGAAAATTGGATTTGAAGGCCTATTGGGGTGAAATCTCCCGCAACTTCAAACTGAAAAACTATATTAACTACCTCATCGTCGCCGCAGCGCTGATTTTGATGGTCGTGCTGCAGTCCGTCGGTGCCCTGAACCGTTCCATGACGGGGCTTTTGTCCCAGGTCGGATACAGCATTATTCTGGCAGTCTCCCTGAACATCGTCGTCGGGTTCCTCGGCGAGTTGTCCCTGGGCCACGCCGGCTTTATGTGTATCGGTGCGTACCTTGGTACGTTCCTGGGCTCCTACCTCATCGACGTCATCCCGAACAAGCTGGTGGTATTGATTATCTCCATGCTGGTCGGCGGTCTGTTGGCTGCCCTGTTCGGCTTCCTGGTCGGGCTTCCGGCCCTGCGCCTCAAGGGTGACTACCTGGCCATCGTGACGCTGGCCTTCGGTGAAATCGTGCGTACGATTTTCAAAAACCTGCCTTGGTTCGGTAAGTCCCTGGGCTTTACCTCCAAGGAAATCACCAAGACCGTGTTGTACGGCGACAACAAGTTTAAGAGCCATTTGTTCATCACGGCGTTCGTCGTCGTGCTGATTATGCTGGTTTTGGTGCAGAATCTGCTCAAGTCCAAGCACGGCCGCGCCATTACCGCCATTCGCGACAACGAAATTGCCGCGCGGGCCATGGGTATCAACGTGACCTACTACAAGCTGTTCGTCTTCGTCTTCTCGGCATTCTTTGCCGGCGTGGCGGGCGTGCTGTACGGCGCGTATACCGAACCCATCCTGTATTCCGCCTTCGACTTCAACTACTCCATCGAGATTTTGGTTATGGTCGTTTTGGGCGGTATGGGCAGCATCACGGGTTCCATCCTGGCTGCTTCCCTAATCACGACGGTCAACTTCATTCTGCAGACCAAACTGTCCGGCGACCTGGCAGCCCTGAAGTTCCTGGTCTACGCATTGGTTTTGATGGTTGTGGTTATCTTCAACAACGCGCCGGCCCTGCGTCCCTTCAAGGAAAAGTTCTCGCTGGCAGCCCTGCGCGCCAAGATTGCCGCATGGCAGGCGAAGCGCAACCCCGAAAAGGCCGCCGCCAATATTCGCGGCGACGCCGCATCCTGGGACCGCATTCCCACCAAGATTGCCATGGACGAGATTTTGTCTGTTGACGTCAAGGTAGAGGACGAATACGCCCCGCAAAAAGAAGAAAAGGAGAATCGGAAATGAGCACGACAACGTTCCAAAACAATGCCGTCGTACTCGAGACCGAGAACCTCGGCATTACGTTCGGCGGTCTGAAGGCCGTGCAGAGCGTCAACCTGACCATTAAAGAAGGCATGATTTACGGTATTATCGGGCCAAACGGCGCCGGTAAGACCACCATCTTCAACCTGCTGACCGGCGTTTATCAGCCGACGACGGGTGATTTTCGCCTCTTGGGCAAATCGCTCAAGGGCATGAAGCAGGAAGCCATCAACCACGCCGGTATCGCGCGCACCTTCCAGAACATTCGTTTGTTCAACAATATGAGCGTGATTCGCAACGTGCTGGTGGGACTGCACAACCAGCCCGAATTTAAATGCACGGCACTGGAAAGCATGCTGCGCACGCCGCATTACTTTGCCAACGAGGCTGCCATGCGTACGCGCGCCAAAGAGCTGCTGCGCCTGTTCGACCTGGAAGACGAACGCAACAACCTGGCCTGCAATCTGCCGTACGGCAAACAGCGCAAGCTGGAAATTGCCCGCGCATTGGCTACCAATCCCAAGCTTTTGCTGCTCGACGAGCCGGCTGCCGGTATGAACCCGGCCGAGACCGAAGAGCTGATGAATACCATTCAATTTATTCGCGATACTTTCCACATCACGGTGCTGCTGATCGAGCACGATATGCGCTTCGTTACGGGGCTGTGCGACGAGGTCACGGTGCTCAACTTCGGTACGACGTTGGCACAGGGCACCTGCGAGGAAGTATTGCGCAATCCGGACGTCATCAAGGCGTATATCGGAAATGACGACTGACGGAGGTACGAACGATGGCACTTCTTACCGTTAAAGATTTATGTGTTTCTTACGGCGTGATTCAGGCATTGCACGGCATCTCCTTCGAGGTCAACCAGGGCGAAATCGTCACGCTGATCGGCGCCAACGGTGCCGGTAAAACCACCACGATGCAAAGCATTATCGGCCTGATCCACGCACAAAGCGGCGAGGTCATTTACGACGGCCAAAATATCTTCAATATGCCGACGCATAAAATTATCAAGCTGGGTCTTTCCCAGGTACCCGAACGCCGCCGCGTTTTCGCAGAGCTGACGGTGTGCGAAAACCTGTTGATGGGCGCCTTTACCGAAAAGGATAAGGCCGTAATCAAGCGCGACATCGACGATATCTACACCATTTTCCCGCGTTTGGGCGAGCGTAAGAACCAAGAGGCAGGCACGCTCTCCGGCGGTGAACAGCAGATGCTGGCTATGGGCCGCGCCATGATGTCGCACCCCAAACTGCTGATGCTGGACGAACCCTCCATGGGTCTGTCCCCCCTGCTTGTCGACCAGGTTTTCAGTATGATTAAAAAGTTCCACGAGGACGGCACGACGATTCTGTTGGTAGAACAGAACGCCAAAAAGTCGCTGTCGATTTCCGACCGCGCGTACGTTTTGGAGAACGGCGTGATTTCAATGAGCGGAACGGGCGAGGAATTGCTGCACAGCGACCGCGTAATATCCGCTTATTTAGGCGGTTGAAATAATAGGACCCGTAAAAAAAGGCATGATCGTTTTTGCATAATTATCGTATGATGAGCAAAAATGGGCATGCCTTATTTTTAACAAAATGCATACAAATAATAGCGTAAGTCTATTGAAGGAAAACCTGCGGTTTTCCATGCAAAAACTATCGCCGTTTTGCCCCCTCGCAGTACCTGTGTACAGCTAACGGGGGCAAGAACGACGATTCCTGCACTTTTTTTCCTGGGTCCTGCAGGCTTGATAATAAGGCATGATCGTTTTTGCATATTCAATTATTGATGAGCAGAAATGATTATGCCTTTTTTGTATGATATAATTTGCATAAATAGTATTGCTAATCTGAGGTAGGAAAACCTGCGGTTTTCCATGCAAAAACTATCGGCGTTTTGCGTATCCCCACAACGCACGTTCGTGCATTGCGGGGACCCTTCCGCCACCCCATTGCTGTACAGAGTACAGCTGGCGGGGGAAGAACGGCGATTCCTGCACTTTTTTTCCTGGGTCCGACCGGGTTGATAAAAAGGGAAAACGGAAGAACCTGCACTTTTTCTCCGCGCCCACGGTTTTATTAGGCATGAACGTTTTTGCAATTAATCTATTTTGTTTGTAGAAATGGTTATGCTTTTTTTGTATGAAATACACCCAATGCATTTGCACAGCCGCACTTGCCAAAGGCAAAGATATCGGGTATAATTTTATCAATAAGATACTATTGCTGAAGGGGGCAAAATCATTATGGCTGTTGTGACGATTGACGCGGCGAAACGCTGCGGAAAAATCAAACCGGTGCACGGCGTGTGCAACGGGCCGTTATCCTTCGGGGGATTGACCGACCTATCGGTTCACTATAAGAACGCCGGGTTCCCGTTCTGCCGTCTGCACGATACCGACTATGCGCACCCCATTTCGGTGGACGTGCCGCAGATTTTCCCGGATTTTAACGCCGATGAAACCGACCCCAAAAATTACCGTTTTGCCAACACCGACCAGGTGATTGACAAGATATATGCCTGCGGTGCCGAGGTCATTTACCGTTTGGGCACCTCGATTGAGCACACGGCGCAAAAGGTCTATACGACCGTGCCCGTTGATGCCGACAAATGGGCCCGTGTGTGTGTGCAGATTATCCGCCACTATAACGAGGGCTGGGCCGACGGGCGGCACTACGGCATTCGTTTTTGGGAGATTTGGAACGAGGCGGACCTCAACCAGCCCGATATGTGGCAGGGAACGCCGGAACAGTATTATCATCTATACGTGACGGCGGCCAAGGCAATAAAGCGCGCCTTTCCCACCGTATTCGTCGGCGGTCCGGCATTGGCCGGCTACGGGCACGCAGATTTTGCAAACGGGTTGCTGCAGGCCGTGAAAGAGGCCGACGCGCCCCTGGATTTCTTCTCCTGGCACCTATACTGCGGGGAGATTGCCGCATTCAAGCGGGCGCTCGATACCGTTTGCGGCTATCTTGACTGCTATGGGTTTGGCGACGCGCTGCTCGTTTGCGACGAGTGGAATTACAACCCGCCCACGGGCTTTTCGCTGGACAACGATACGCCCGAACAGGAAGAGGCCAAATATGCCTATTTCGGCAAGATTGAGACAGAGCTCGGCGCTGCGTTTTGCGGGGCTGTCATGACGTTCTTCCAATACAGCCGCAACGATATTGCGACCTATTACGATGGGCAGCCGACCAACCTGTGGTGCGGTATTTTCGACTGGCTGGGCCGCCGCACCAAGGCGTACTATGCCTTCGCTGCGTTCGATAAACTCTACCGCCTTGGCGGGGAATGTCTCGGCACAGCGTCGGATGATGCCGATACCTATGCCGTTGCCGCCGCCGCGGACGGCAAAACGCTTGTCTTGCTGTCTCGGTACGGGGGAAAAGCGGGAGACGTGACTCTGACTGTGGATAATGCTGCCGTGATTGGCAAGTCCTATACCGTGACGCGCATCAATCGCGGCGCCACGTATGAAACGTGTGAGACGGGGACCTTGACAGGCAATGCGTTGACGCTGCCGATGGAGGAAAACGAGGTCGCCTTGCTTTCAATCGAATAAGCGAGCGCGTAAAGAAACACGGACGGGGTAACCCGCCCGTGTTTTTGCGTCTGTTTCTTGACACGCTCCCAAAAGCATTCTATAATATATACTGTATAAGTATCGAAATTGAAACCGGAACGGGGAGGTGCTGCAGGCGTGGCAGAAATGACGGAATTGGAAAAGGCACGGCTGGAGATTGACGCGGTTGACAAAGAAATCGCGGCGTTATTTACGCGGCGCATGCAGGCTGTGGAAAAGGTTGCCGCCTATAAAAAACAAAACGGACTGCCCGTGTACGATGCGGACCGCGAGGCGCAAATGCTCGCACGCGAGCGCGCGTGGGTGCCGGAAGAATATTCGTCCTATTACGAAACCGTACTGTCCGCACTGATGGATGCCTCCAAGGCCTACCAGCGCGACAGCGCCGATTTTGCCGGTATCACGGTGAAGAGCGGGGCGCTTAGTGACGTCGGTTCCTATTTTAATCTAAATCGTCGGGTACTGGTCGTCACCGACGACGGTGTGCCGGCACAATATGCCGGGGCCGTATGCAGCGCCTGTCGCGAGGCGCACCTTGTGACCATTCCCGCGGGTGAGCGCAGCAAGAACCTTGACAACTGGAAAATGCTGCTGCGCACCATGACGGCGGCGGGATTTACCCGCGGCGACGCCGTGGTATCCGTCGGCGGCGGGGTATGCGGGGATCTGGCCGGGTTTGCGGCCGCCTGCTATATGCGCGGTATTGACTATTATCAGGTGCCCACGACGCTGCTTTGTCAAATCGATGCGTCGGTCGGCGGCAAGGTTGCCGTGGATTTTGACGATTGCAAAAACACCGTCGGTGCTTTTTATCCCGCACGCAGGGTATTGATTGACCCCGACGTACTCGATACGCTGCCGCCGCGGCAATATGCCGCCGGCATGGCGGAGGCCATAAAAGTGTTCGCCGTATGGGACAGGGAAACGTTTGAACAACTGGAACGGCAGGGCAAAGGTATGCCGGTCGAGGCAGTCATTCGCGCCGCCCTGCGCTGCAAGCTTGACGTTGTGCGCCGTGACCCACGGGAGCAGGATTTGCGCCGTGTGCTCAACTTCGGCCACACCGTGGGACACGCCATGGAAGCGGTCAGCCTTGCCGGCAATCAGCCGCTGCTCCACGGCGAATGCGTGGCGCTCGGTATGCTGTGCGTCAGTGACGGCACCGTGCGCGCGCGGCTGGAAAAACTGCTCGGTGCATTTGGATTGCCTACGGCAGTATCATTGCCCGTTGCGGCATCGGCACTGACCGAAAAACTGCAATTGGATAAAAAAGGCGACGGCGCAGCCATCACCGTCGTTACGGTGCCGCAAATCGGCACGTACGCTTTGGAAAAAATGACGCCGGCGCAGCTCTTGGCAAAGACACAGGAAAGCGGGGTAATCACCCTATTATGAAAAATACGTTTGGAAATAGTATTACGGTCACGCTGTTCGGCGAAAGCCACGGCCCCTTTATCGGCTGCGTGCTGGACGGGTTATGCCCGGGACTGCCCGTGGGCGAGGACAGTATCCGTGAAGCGCTGTCTAAGCGCCGCCCGCACCGCACGGGGGAAACCGCGCGGACCGAGGCCGACGAGTTCTTTATTATCAGCGGCACGTATCAGGGCAAAACGACGGGCACACCGTTATGTATTACGATTGCCAACGGCGACGTTAAGAGCGCCGATTACGACAACTTACAGGGCATCGCACGCCCGGGTCACGGGGATATTACCGCCCATGAAAAGTATCATGGGTTTGAAGATCCGCGGGGCGGGGGACACGGCAGCGGACGATTGACGGCAGCGCTGGTTGCCGCCGGTGCCGTTTTGACGGACGCATTGTCTAATAAAGGGATACAGCTCGCGTCGCACCTGCGTGCCGTAGGCGGTATTCCCGACAGACCCTTTGACGAGGCGAATTGGGAAGAGGATTTTTATAAATTGTTCATGTCGGATTTCCCGGTGCTGGACGACGGTGCCGGTATGGCGATGCAGCAGACGATTGCCTGCGCGCAGCAAATGGGAGAATCCCTGGGCGGTGTGATTGAAACGGCTGTGCTGGGACTGCCCGCCGGTGTGGGTGAGCCCTGGTTCGACACGGTCGAAGGGGCGCTTTCCCACGCCCTGTTCTCGATTCCCGCCGTGAAGGGTGTGGAGTTCGGGGACGGTTTTGCCCTGGCCAATATGCGGGGCAGCGTGTCCAACGACGCCATGCATATGGATCCGACCGGCGGCCGCGTTGTGACAGACACCAATCATATGGGCGGGATTCTGGGCGGGATCACCAACGGTATGCCCCTGACGTTCCGCTGTGCCGTCAAGCCGACGCCCTCCATTGCCAAAGAGCAGAATACCGTCAACTTTATCGATCATAAGGATTGCACCGTATCCGTTGCCGGGCGGCACGATGCCTGCGTGGCACCGCGTGCGTTGCCCGTTGTCAATGCCGTAACGGCACTGGTGCTGGCAGACCTGCTGGCCGCTCGCTTTGGCACGGACTGGTTCCTTTCCGCACAAAACTGACGCGGTATGACGGAACAATTTTATTGTATCGGGGAAAAACTGTCGCACAGCTGGTCGGTGGAAATCCACGCGCGCCTGGGCGATTACCCCTATGCATTGCGGGAGCTGACGCCGGACGAGGTGGGGCCGTTTTTGACGGCACGGCGCTTTGCCGGGCTCAACGTCACCATCCCGTATAAACAAACCGTGATGCCGTATCTGGACGGCATCGACGAGAGCGCCGCACGCATCGGCGCCGTGAATACGATTGTCAACCGCGGCGGCAAACTGTACGGATACAATACCGATTTTTTCGGTATGACGGAACTGTTGGCGCGTATGCGGGTGTCGCTTGCCGGCAAAAACGTTGCGATATTGGGTACGGGCGGTACGTCCAAAACGGCAGCGGCCGTTGCCAAATCGCAGGGGGCCGCACGCGTCGTACGCGTGTCGCGCAATCCCGCGGACGCGGATCAAATATCCTATGCAGCCTTACGTGAAACGGCAAACGAATGGCAGTTTATCATCAACACTACGCCCGTGGGGATGTATCCCCATGACGGACCCATGCCGGTGAACCCCGCCGATTTCCCCGCTCTGTGCGGCGTGCTCGACGCGGTGTATCATCCCCTGCGCACGGCTTTTGTACAGGCGGCGCAAAAGTGCGGTCTGCCCGCCGTCGGGGGACTGTATATGTTGGTGGCGCAAGCGGCCAAGGCAGCGGCGCTGTTTTTCGGGGACGAAAGCTATTTGGAAAAAATCGATGCCGTCACGGCAAGCTTAATCAAGAACAAAGAAAATATCGTGCTGATCGGTATGCCCGGCAGCGGCAAAACGACGCTGGGTAAACGCCTGGCACAGCGCATGCAGCGTCCCTTTATCGACAGCGACGCGGAACTGGAAAAGCGACTCGGCACGACGATCCCGGCCTATTTTGCCGCACACACCGAGAGCGAGTTCCGCGCGGCGGAAAGTGCCGTTTTGCGCGATTTGTGCCGTGAAACGGGTATCGTTCTTGCTACCGGCGGCGGCTGCGTCACGGTACCGGAAAACGTCGACGTCCTGCGCCGGGACGGTAAGGTTGTCTTTTTGGACCGCTCGCTTTCCCTTTTGCAGGGAACGGCGGACCGTCCGCTGACCCCCAACGCGGCGGCGCTGGCACAGAAATATACAGAGCGGTTACCGCTGTATCGCGCGGCAGCCGACGTGATTTTGTCGGCCGACGGTACGATAGAACAGAACCTTTCAGAGCTGGAAGCTCTGCTGTCATAAACGAAAAAACAATCGTTAATTGTAAAACGCAATCTTACAATTGACTAAAAAACAAAACAGGGAGGAAACAGGGATGAAAAACGTATTGGTCATCAATGGCCCCAATCTGAATATGCTGGGTATTCGGCAGCCGGAACTGTACGGCACCGGCACGTATGAAGATTTGTGCGCGAAGATTCGGATTTATGCCGCGCAAATCGGTATTCGCGTTTCATTTTATCAGTCCAACCACGAGGGAGATCTTGTTTCCGTGATTCAAAAGGCGTACCGCAATGCGGACGGCATCGTCATCAATGCCGGTGCCTACACGCACACGTCCATCGCCATTTTGGATGCCCTGAAGGCCGTCGGCGTTCCCGCGGTCGAAGTTCATTTGACGGACCTGAACGAGCGGGCCAAAACCGAACCGTTCCGCGCCGTCAGTTATCTGCGTGCCGCCTGCATCGGCACGGTGATGGGACACGGCTTCGACGGCTATTGCGAGGCCATTGACCTGTTGTTGGCGAACGAGAAACAATGACGGCCGATTTGACGATTTTTCCCGGCTACGCACGGGGTACCGTTTGCGTGCCGGGGTCCAAGAGTGCCGCGCACCGTGCCCTGATTTGCGCTGCGCTGACGCCTGGATTAACCACTATTGAAAACGTACCGGACGGGGACGACGTGGCCGCCACAATAGACGGCCTGCGCATCCTCGGTGCCCGCATTATCTGCACACAGGGACGTGCGGCTGTCACGGGCGTGACGCC
The DNA here is from genome assembly GCA_002315325.1 of Clostridiales bacterium UBA1770. GTDB lineage: Bacteria > Bacillota > Clostridia > Oscillospirales > CAG-272 > UBA1770. The sequence goes on along the minus strand of DCGU01000068.1, from coordinate 2,344 downwards.
GCAGTTTAACCCGGCGGCAAACCGCGTGATTGATTGTCGGGAATCCGGCACGACGTTGCGGTTCCTATTGCCGGTTGCCCTGTTGTTCGGCGGCAAGACGTTTTTCCGCGGGTCCGCACGGCTGTTGTCGCGCCCCATGGACGCCTATTGCCGGCTGTTTCGCTCCCTTGGCATTTTGTGGCGTGCGGATGAAACGGGCATTATGGTGTGCGGAACGCTGATGGGCGGGGAGTGCTGCGTGAGCGGCGACGTATCCAGCCAATTTTTGTCGGGCCTGTTGCTGGCCCTGCCGCACGCGCCGAAGGATTCCACGATTTTATTAACGTCGCCGCTGCAAAGCGCACCTTACGCCGCCATGACCGAGGCGATGCTGGCGACGTTCGGTTATACGGTCGGTGCGACAAAACAGTTCGGCCGCCGCTACGCGGTGCCGGGCGGACAAAAAGGCCGATATCAACGCCGATTGGAACTGCCGGCGGACGAATCGAGTGCGGCGTACTTCGGGGCGCTGAACGCCCTGTGCGGCAGCGTGACGTTTGAAAACGGTGCACGCGATGCCCTGCAGGCAGACAGCGTTTGGCGCGAGTTGTTCCCGCAATTGGCAAGCGGAGCACCGAAGCTGTGCGTTGCCGACTGCCCGGATCTGGCGCCTTTGCTCATGGCACTGGGGGCTTTGCAGCACGGCGTGACGCTGACGGATGCCGGCCGCCTGCAATATAAAGAATCCGACCGCGGCGGCGTTATGGCGCACGAATTGCGCAAATGCGGCGTACGCGTGGATATTTCTCAGGGCGGCGATACGATAACCGTTTCGGGCGGGGCCAAGGCGCCCGTCCTGCCGCTTGACGCGCACAACGACCACCGCATTGCCATGTCGCTGGGCGTCCTTTTGACGCGCACGGGCGGTACCTTGCAGGGGGCGGAATGCGTGGCCAAATCCTACCCGGCATTCTGGGACGTTTTGCGCACGCTTGGCATCAAAGCGGAGTAAAGACAAAAACGAATTTAGATTGATTGATACAGATAAAGCCGTTCCGACGGCGTGGAGAAACAACGCATGAACATGACCTTTTACCGCAAACTGCCCATTCCGATGGACGTCAAAGCGGAGTATCCCTTAACCCAAGAAATGGAAGCCGTGAAGGCCGTGCGCGATGCCGAAATCCGTGCGATTTTCGAGGGCAAGAGCGACAAATTTTTACTGATTGTCGGCCCCTGTTCGGCCGACCGGCGCGACGCCGTACTGGCGTATCTGGAAAAGCTGCGCCCCGTGGCCGATAAAGTGCAGGATAAAATCCTGATTTTGCCGCGCATCTATACCAACAAACCGCGCACGACGGGGGACGGCTACATGGGCATGCTGCACCAGCCGGACCCGCACAAAAAGCCGGATATTTACCACGGCATCGTCGCCATCCGCGACCTGTTTTTAACGGCCCTGCGCGACTACGGCTTTACCGCCGCCGATGAAATGCTGTATCCCGACAACCACCGCTATTGGTCGGATCTGTTGTCCTACGTGACGGTGGGAGCGCGCAGCGTGGAGAACCAGCAGCACCGCCTGACGGCCTCGGGACTCAATATTCCCGTGGGTATGAAAAACCCGACGGGCGGGGACCTGTCCGTTATGATGAACGCCATCTCCTGCGCGCATCACCCGCACACCTTTATCTATCGCGGGTGGGAGGTCGAGAGCACGGGAAATCCGCTCTCACACGCCATTTTGCGGGGATATAAGACGGAAGAGGGCACGACGGTGCACAACTACTCCTACGACGATTTACAGCGCGTGAACGCCCTGTACGCGGCGTCCGGGCTGTCCAATCCTGCCGTCATCGTGGACACCAACCACGCCAACTCCGACAAGGCCTACGCGCTGCAGCCCGACGTCGCCCGCGACGTGATGGCTTCGCGCACCAAATCCCCGGAACTGAAGCGTTTGGTCAAGGGATTGATGGTGGAAAGCTATTTGGTCGACGGCTGCCAGCCGACGGACGGCACCGTCTTCGGGCAGTCCATTACGGACCCGTGTTTGGGATTTGAAAAGACGGAACATTTGATTTTCGAAATAGCAGAAAAAATATAAGAAAGGCTTGACGTATCGTTTCAATGAAAGCTACAGGGAAGGAGTCAAAAACGTACTATGACAACAAATGATGAAATGAGAGAAGAATATGATTTCACCGATGCGGTCAAAAATCCGTATGCGAAGAAATTAAAAAAACAAGGTAAAACGCCGACGATTACGTGGCACTGATTCTTCAAAGCATAAGATAAATAACAACAAACAACCCCCGACGATTTCACTCGTCGGGGGTGTTATTGGTGTGTCGGGCATGACATA
>DCGU01000025.1:4866-5053 GCA_002315325.1 Clostridiales bacterium UBA1770 | reverse complement strand
TACCGCTTGGCGATACCCCAATAACTTCAACGCTCCATATTATATCAGTTTGGCCCCTTGTTGTCAAGTCTATTTTGCAAAAAAGTTTGGGGAACGATTGACTTTTTTCACTTGAAAAAAACGAGCTTGTGTGCTACAATAATATACGTCCTAATAAGGTCATATCTACCCGTAGCCCAGCTGGATA
>DCGU01000025.1:0-4821 GCA_002315325.1 Clostridiales bacterium UBA1770 | reverse complement strand
GTCAGACTCCGACTCTGAAGGCCGCAGGTTCGAATCCCGTCGGGTAGGCCAAAAAGCACTTGCGCAAGCAGGTGCTTTTTTCTTCTCATACCGGTGCAGCGTTTCTTTCTTTTTGAAACCCGTTGACAAAAAAGGACGCATATACTATACTGTCGGTATAATCACAGTATTTATAATACTTGCCGGCAAAAAGCTTAAGTTTCTTTTTCAATTTTACCTATAGCGGAGGTGTCCTATGAATTATCGTGTAACGGTGCCGATTTCCAATGCGTTTGCCAAGGCGCAGGGGCGGGAAAAACTTGCCGAAGAGTTGAAACGGCTTGATGCCGTGCGGGTGCTGATGGTACTCGACACCTACGAAACAGATGCCGAGAAACAGCAGGAAGAATTTGACAATCTGCGTGATAATTGCCGCTTTTTCCACGACAGGGGATTTGAAGTCGGCGCGTGGCTTTGGGCCTTCTCTATGCCGGGGGAACATCCTTATGCGTATATGGTGGACCTGGACGGGAAACCCATTCACAACGGCGATTTCATTCCGCCGCAGGTTTGCCCGAGTGACGAAAACTTTTTGGCGTTTGCCGGCAGCTATATTGAAAGGCTTGTTGCCTGCGGAATCGATCTCGTTTTGTTCGATGACGATCTGCGGTACGGGGATTACGGGCTGCGCACAATCGGGTGTTTGTGCCCCAATCACGTTCGTGCCGTTAATGCAGCCCTCGGCACGTCGTTTACAAGAGAAGAACTGGCTGCGCGTATCCAAACCGGCGGCAAAAATCAAGTCAGAGATGCGTTTTTGGCCGCAAACGGCCGCGCTTTTTGCAATTTTGCCAAGGCTATGCGGACATCCGCCGACCGCGTTAATCCGAGCGTGCGTATGGGCTATTGCTGCTGTATGTCGGCGTGGGACCTTGACGGGACAACACCGCGTGAGCTGGCTTACGCATTTGCCGGCAAAACACGCCCCTTCGTGCGGTTGAGCGGTGCGCCCTATTGGAACCCAGACGTTGCCAACGCCGTGGAATATACCCGTATGGAAAGCGAATGGACGCGCGACGGGAATATCGAATTGCTCTGCGAAGGGGATACGTATCCGCGGCCGCGAACAAGATGCCCCGCCGTTCATTTGGAGGCGTACGATACCGCCCTTCGGGCCGCCGGTGTCACGGATGGCATTATGAAGTATGCTCTTGATTATTTTTCGCTTGCCGATTACGAAACGGGTTACCGTGAATTTCACGAAAGAAATAAACCGTTGTACGAAAAAATCGCGCAGCACTTTGACGGCAAGCGTAACGTCGGTGTTCGCGTTTATGAGGTCATGAAAAAGTACGCCGACGTCGAATACACAGATCCGCCGTTTCAGGCCGAAGTGCTTGACTGGCTGACACGGCCTGCATCAACGCGCGTGCTTTCCTATTGCGGGATACCGACCGTTTACGGCGGTGAGGGCGTTTGCACCGTTGCCATTGGTGAAAACGCCCGCTACGTGACGGCAGATGATATGAAACGCGGATTAATCACTGATGCGGCCGGGGCCAAAATATTGACGGCACGCGGTTTTGACGTCGGTGTCGTATCTTTTTCGGGACAGACGTACGAGGCCGTTTTTGAACGGTTTGTGCAGGACGACAACCGTATCTATGCGGAAGGCGTTCCAGTGTATGGGATAGCGCTCAACCCCGGCGCCGAAATATTGAGCGTTGCCGACGTAGACGACGGGAACGGCAACGTACCGATGTCCTATCGGTATGAAAATGCCGACGGGTTAAAATGCTTGGTTTGGAATTTCCGCTGCAACTTTGAAAGAACAAACGTTTTGTGTCACTATGCACGCGGTCAACAGATTGTTCAGGCAGTCGCGTGGTTCGGCAGCAAACTCCCGGCGTATGCATACGGTAATCCGGGGCTGTACCTGCAGGTCAAAACGGACGGTATAACCGTGACGGTCGGTGTTTGGAATTGCAGTACCGATCCGGCGCTCCGTCCCGTCATTGCACTCGACCGCACGTATGCCTCGATTACCTTCTTTGCCGGCAACGGGACGCTTAACGGCAATCTCGTTCGTCTTGACGAAATCCCCGCTTACGGGTTTGTCGGGTTTGACCTTCAACCGGAAATTGATAAATAACAATAAACGAAGAAAAACGCAGGCGCGCGACGTGTTCTTGAAAGATATATTGTCTTTGACGTTGCGATAAGGTCTTTTGCAGCAGATACGATCCCAAACGACAAACACACCGAGAAAAGGGGACTTTAATGAGACCGAAAGAATTCTTAGCGGCGATGGACGTTGCCCGTCACCTAAAAGTTAACACGCGGCATTGCTGGACGCAAAATGACCGCAAGGAAAGTGTTGCCGACCATGCCTGGCGTTTATCACTGATGGTTATGCTCTTGGAAAACGAGCCTGAATTTGAGGGCGTAGATATGAATAAGGTGATGCATATGTGTCTTATCCACGACCTGGGCGAGGCCTTCACGGGTGATATCCCATCTTTTGAAAAGAGCAAGGCGGCGGAGCTGAACGAGGACGAAATCTACCATAATTGGGTGGCGTCCTTCCCGGAAGTTGATAGGAAAACGTGGCAGCCTTTATTGGATGAAATGACGGCATTGGAAACCAAGGAGGCTAAACTCTACAAGGCGCTCGACAAACTGGAAGCCTTGATTTCCCATAACGAGTCGGATATCGCCACGTGGCTGCCGTTGGAGTATGAACTGCAAAAGACGTACGGGCAGGAAAATATGAACGTTTCGCCGTATATGGTTGAATTGCGCCGTCTCATCGATGCGTGGACTGATGAGAAAATTAATACGTCCGGGCAACCGGTTGATAGGTGAAGCAATGTCTGATTTGTGCAACTGAACGTAACGTCTTTTTGCTTTTTTTGTTGCGTGCGGTTGGTTGAAAGAAATGCAACTTTTTATTACAATATTCATATAAATCATTCTTTCGGGAGATGTTATGAACGTAATAGAAGTGCGGGATCTTGAAAAGGTTTATCCGTCTTTTCATTTAAATCACGTCTCTTTTTCCATTGAAAAAGGGAAAATTACAGGTTTTATCGGCAGAAACGGTGCCGGTAAAACGACGACGATCAAATCCATGCTGAACATCATTCATCCGACCGGCGGCGATATATTATTCTTTGGAAAATCGCTCTCGACCGATGAGGCGGAAATCAAAAAACGAATCGGGTACTCCACGGGCAGTATTAACTGGTATCCCCGTAAGACGCTGGGGCAGCTCGTCGCCGTGGAAAAGCGTTTTTACACCACTTGGGATGAGCAGGCATACCGCAAATACCTATCGTTTTTTAAATTGGACGAAAACAAAACGCCGCTGCAAATGTCCGAGGGGATGAAGGTCAAAACCAACCTGCTGCTGGCACTGTCACATCGTGCCGAAATATTGATTTTGGACGAACCGACAAGTGGTTTGGATCCGTTTTCCCGCGACGAATTATTGGACGTCTTTACGGCACTGAAGCAAGACGGGGTTGCCGTCTTCTTTTCCACGCATATCACGTCCGACCTGGAAAAATGTGCTGACAATATCGTGTATATCCAAAACGGGACCATTGCCGCAGCGTGTTCCAAATCCGATTTCACGGCACAATATGCCCTTGCGGGTGAAACGTTGGAGCAAACGATTCTTCGTTTGGAAAGGGAGGCACGTCATGCGTGATATCCTATTTAAAGAGATGAAACTCAGTGCATCCCCCCTGACGTACCTGTTTATCTTGTTTGGACTCATGTTCTTTTTACCCGGGTATCCGGTACTGTGCGGTGCTTTCTTCGTTTGTCTCGGTATCTATCAGGGTTTTTTGAATGCGCGTGAAGCCAATGATACCGTGTTCTCCGCGTTGCTGCCGATTGCCAAACGTGACGTTGTGAAGGGCAAATATTGGTTTGTGGGTTTGATTGAGGCCTGTGCGCTGCTGTTAATGACAATGATTACCATTCTGCGTCAAACGGTACTGTGCGGTGCGGCGGCCTATCAAACCAACGCTTTGATGAACGCAAACCTGTTCACTCTCGGTGTTGCATTTCTCATTTTCGGCTTGTTTAATGCCATTTTCGTCGGCGGGTTCTATCGGACGGCGTATAAATTGGGCATTCCGTTTTTGACCTTTATCATCGTCTGCTTTGTCGTTATCGGTATGGCGGAGGCGGCACATTACGTCCCGGCCCTGGCAGTGTTAAATGCTTTCGGCTTTGCGGACGTTTTTCCGCAAGTCGTTGCTTTGATTGGCGGTAGCATGGCGTACGTCATTCTGACGGTTTCGTCCTGTCGTGCGGCATGCAAACGTTTTGAAAAAATAGATTTATAAAAGAGGTCGTATGCTGAAGGATAATTTGGTTCTCTTGCGCAATTTAAACGGTTTTTCCCAGGAGGAAATTGCCGCAAAAATTGATATTTCCCGTCAAGCCTATGCAAAATGGGAAAACGGTGCTACGATACCCGATATTGAAAAGTGCAGCCGCCTTGCCGCCGTCTACGGGGTGACGCTCGACAGTCTTATGAAAACAGAGAGGGCCGACGGCATCGGCATTGTCCCGCCGGCACCGCGCGGCAAGAACATTTGGGGGACTGTCACGGTCGGCGACCGCGGACAGTTGGTCATCCCGAAAGAGGCGCGCGACAAACACAATATTGTCGGCGGCAGCCGCCTCGTCGTGCTCAGTGACGAGGATGGTATTGCTTTGGTGCCGGTAGAAAAGTTCGAAGAAAATATGCGCAAAATCATGGAGTTGGCTTCCCAACAACGTGATTGAAACTGTAAAAAGGTGCTGCCTGCCGGCACCTTTTTATTG
>DCGU01000021.1 GCA_002315325.1 Clostridiales bacterium UBA1770 | reverse complement strand
CCGGGGTTTATTATACGAACTGCATTGTTGATGGACGTGTTGTTTTGAGCGTCACTGACGTAGGGACAAAGCCAACCGTTTCGGATACCGGCGAAATCATTTGTGAATCTTTTTTGATAGGTTGGGACGGTGATTTGTACGGAAAAGAAATCACGGTCAGGTTTTTAAAATATATCCGCCCGGAAAAGAAATTTGCAGATACGGAAATGTTGACAGCACAAATTCACGCCGACGTAAACGAAGTTATTATGCTTTCGTCAAATGAAGAGAGGTCTCCATGAGAAAAACGCATCACCTGCTTCAATTTGCTGCAGCGGTTCTTCTTCTTTTCCTTTTACCGTTGCCGTGCAGCGCGGCAGCGCCCGATATTCCTTTTGCCAAATCTGTTATTTTGTACGATTTGACAGACAATGCGGTACTGTATGAAAACAATGCAGACGCGGTATTGTCGCCGTCTTCCATTGCGAAATTTGTGACCGGTGCCCTTTCATATCGGTTACTGCTGCAACGCTTGGACGAGTCTGTTACGATTACCGAGCAGCTGCTGAAAGATGCACCGAAAACAAAGCTGAAGGCCGGCAGTCAGTACACGTTTCGGGACTTAATTCGATTGGCAGTCTGTCAGAGAAATAACGATGCCGCATACGTATTGGCCAATGCCTGCAGCGGATCGGCCGGTAATTTCGTTACGGAAATGAATCGGTTTGCAATTGAGAATTATTGTGTTGTGACAGAATTTACCAATCCGGCAGGTTTGGAATACGGCACCTATTTCGGCCAGTCTTCGGCACTGGATTTGGTTTCATTATTTAAAAACGTAATTGCAAATGATGGGTTCCTTTCCCTGTTTGATGAAAACGTATATACGAACAGCGGTGTCAAAATGACGTTATTAAATAAAGGTATGACTGATACCGTTGGTTATTGCAGAGTCACGCTTTGCACGGTCTGTAATCACCGGCTCCTGTCTATTGTTTTGGGGGCTGAATCGGAAGAAGATGCCCGGGAATGCACCGATACGCTGTCCGGTTGGGTAAATACTTCGTTTGACACGGTTACTGTTGTGTCAAAAGGACAAACACTGGGTAAAATACCCGTGAAAAACGGTGCCAAAACAGCCGAATTGGAATTATCGTCCGAACGTGAGATTACCGTCTTTTCAGATAATGCCGCCGACGTTCAATCAACAGTGCGCTATGAAATTCATCTGTTTTCGGAACATGCCGAGGCACCGGTTGCAAAAGGTGATTGTCTCGGCACGGTAATCGTTTTTGTCGGCGATAAGGTTGTCGGTACGGAAAACGTTGTGGCTGCTAAGGACGTAGAAGCCAATTCCTTCTCGTTGGCAATTTATCGTTTCGGTGAAATTATGCACGAACGTAAAATGATTGCCACCGTCAGTATGATGGCCGTCCTGTTTACTCTTTATTTTGTCGTTATTCATCAAAAAAACAAGCAGCGACAGATTCTTTTAACTCGGTTCCGGAATGAACACAAAGATATTTATAAAAGATAAAGTTGCCGCTTAAAACAATAAAAAAACACTTGCATTTTGAAAGCTCATATGATATAATAAAAAAGCATTATGACAAAATCCATTTTCTGTGCACAAGGAGGTGTCTCGACATGGCAAAATGCAGTATCTGCGGAAAAGGTGTTGTTTACGGTCACAACGTATCTCACTCCAACCGTAAAACTAACAGATGTTGGAAGCCCAACATTCGTTCCGTCAAAGTGACCATCAACGGCAATACGCAATCTATGGCGCTCTGCTCTCGTTGCTTGCGCACGATGAAAAAAGGTTAATATAAAAAGGAAGTGCCAAAGCGCTTCCTTTTTATTTCATTTTGGCTATTGACAAATGATTGAAAAAGGCTTATAATAAGCGAGTCAAAAAAATATTGCTGGTGTAGCACAGTTGGTAGTGCAGCTGATTCGTAATCAGCAGGTCGAAGGTCCGAGTCCTTTCACCAGCTCCAATCCCGTCAGGTTATCCTAACGGGATTTTTTCATAAAAAGAATGGCGAGTCTTTTCTTTTGGCGTCGGTTGATGAGCTTGTTCCCACAAAAAAACATGCAAACGCTTCCCAGTCATTGCTGACGCCAAGACCGACGCGTCAGATTCAAAATCTATTGGAGCCGCTCCCGGCGGTGTGGAGATTATTATGGACTTATGTAACCCCAAAGAAGTCCGTCAATTGATGGACACGTTTGGCTTGGCATTTAATAAAAACCTCGGCCAAAACTTTTTAATCAATCATTTTGTGGTTGAAGATATAGCGGATAACTGCTGCGGTGACGAAGCATCGACCATTTTGGAAATCGGCCCCGGCATCGGCTCGTTGACGAAAGAATTGGCCGAACGATATCAAAACGTTGTTGCGTTGGAAATCGATAAGGGCCTGATTACGGTACTTAAATTCACACTCGGTTCGTATCCAAACGTAACTGTGATCAATCAAGACGTCATGAAGGCAGATTTGACTGCAATATTGGAGCCTTATTTTAAACAGGGACCCGTTTCTGTTTGCGCCAATCTTCCCTATTATATAACGACGCCGATTATGATGAATCTGCTCGAATCCGGCTTACCGTTTGATTATATTACCGTTATGATTCAGGCGGAAGTGGCGGACAGACTCTGTTCTGCGGTTGGCGGCAAGGATTGCGGCGCCATCACTACCATTTTGAACTATTACGGAACGGCAGAACGTTTATTTGAGGTCGACAAAAACAACTATCTTCCTGCTCCCAAAGTTGATTCTACCGTCATTCGCATCAAATTGCATAAGGAAAAACCTTTCGTCCCAAAAAATGAAAAGATTTTCTTCAAAACGGTTAAGGCAGCGTTCGAGCAAAGACGAAAAACGTTACCCAACGCGTTGAACGCCGGTTTCCCTGAATTAACCAAGGAACAATGTGTTTGTGCTGTTCAGCAAGTCAATCTTGACGTCAATATTCGCGGTGAAAAACTGTCACTGAAAGACTTTATCGATTTATCCGACGTAATTGCCGGTATGTTATAATGAAAAAAGCAC
>DCGU01000047.1 GCA_002315325.1 Clostridiales bacterium UBA1770 | reverse complement strand
CAATGGCAAGCAATTCGGCGCCGAAGTTGGCAACGACTTCTTTATTGGACGTCACGACGTTCTTCCCTGCTTCCAACAGGGCCTTGGTAAATTCATACGCCGGGTGGGAGCCGCCCATGGCTTCCGCAACAACGCAAATTTCCGGGTCATTTAAAATCGTATTAAAATCGTGTGTAATGCGGGATGCGAACGGGCTGTCGGGAAATTCGCGCAGGTCAAGAATGGCCTTGACGTCAAAGTTCCGTCCGATTCTGTTTTGAATCGTTTCGCGATTGTCGCATAAAACCTGCGCCGTGCCGCTGCCGACCGTACCGAATCCCAAAATGGCAATTTGTACTTGATTTTCCTTCATGGCTTTTCCTCAATTGTAAAAGAATAAAATAATTAGGCATTATAATAGTATCATATTTTTTATTCTTTTTCAACCTGTTATGAAGAATTCCGCAATTTCCTGCATAATAAAGTTTCGTTTGTCTGCCCGCACTGCGGGGGCGTTCGCAAAGGGGGCTGCGGCAAACGGCCGCTCGGTGCGGTTTCCCGTGCGGTACGCATACCGCAAAACACGGGGCGAGCGATTGAAAAAGCAAAAACGGTATGCTATAATTATACTGTATGACTGTTTAACCGTGTAAACGGTTTGTCGTCTATTATGAAACCGGGGGAATGTTGTTATGGGCGTTACCATGGGTAAGCGCAATGCGCGCGTTTATATTTTGTATTTGATGGAAAATATCGGCTATCCGCTGGATTATTTAACGCTTGTGGATATTGTCCGCCTGAACGATTACGTCGCGTATTTGGACGTGGCAGAATCGTTTGCCGAACTGCAGGACAAGGAATTGATCGAAGCGGTCGGCAAAAACGAACACAACGAGGATCTGTACGTCGTTACGCAAAAGGGCCGTATGGTTTCCGATGCGCTCAGCGGTGACATTCTTTCGCCTATTTTGGACAAGAGTCTGAACGATGCCCTGCGCTATTTGGATTTTCAGCGCCGCGGCATTACGCCGCACACGTCGCTGGAACGACTGCCGGACGGCCGCGTTCGCGTGACGCTGTGGCTGGATGAAAAGGGCATTGCCATTTATAAAAACGAGCTCGTTGTCGATACGCTCAACCGTGCGCAGCGCATGGTGGATAACTTCAGCGAACGCCCCGACTGCGTTTACCGCGGCATCATGGCCATTGTCGCCGGCAACGTGAACTATATCTTCGGTGAAAACATCGAAACCCGTCAGTCATAAACGTTTTGTAAAATCAATTGTAAAACTGCGTTTTACAATTGGAAACCGCGCGGCGGGGTTACGCACGCTTATCGCCGCTTTCAAAAATCAAAGATTTTTGAAGCTCCCCTCGGCGTGCGGACTCGCTTTGCTCGTCTATAAGGTGTTTTTTCGGCAGCAAAGCTGCCGAAAAAACGATTTTAACGATAATCTTCTGCCTTTTACAAATTGACTATTGAAATATATATAAAAAGAGGTAAGACGTTATGCCGACCAAGAAACTTACGTTCGGAACCCCTGAAACCGTTGTGCCTTCCCGTTATTGCCCGACCTTTCACTACGTCGAGGGCAAAGTGTCTTTTGACGCGTCCACCGTTATCACCGAAAAAACGGCGCGCGGTTTTATGCTGGACTTCCCGTTGGATGCAGACGAGCAGATTTACGGCTTCGGTCTGCAGCTCAAGGCTTTTAATCATAAAGGAAAGAAATTGGTGCTGCGCGTGAACGCTGACCCCATCAAGGACACCGGCGATACCCACGCGCCCGTGCCGTTCTTCGTCACGTCGCATAAGCGCGGCTTCTTCTTCGATACCGCCCGTGCCGCCGAATTTTACTGCGGCTATCCCCGTATCAATCAGCGTGCCGGTGACGGTGATTCGGCCGATACGACCGATGCGCTCTACGCCACCCGTGCCGCCGTTGACACCACGTGGATGAATATTTTGATTCCCGGTGCTGCCGGCGTGGATATGTACGTGTTTGAAGGGGACACGCTGACCGAGGTTGTTGCCCAATATAATATGCTGGCGGGCGGCGGCTGTGAAGTGCCCGATTGGGGCTTAGGCCTGTTGTTCCGCACCCACCACGACATCACGGAAAAAGACGTGCTGGAAATGGCCAACCATTTCGTTGAACACAAAATGCCCGTTGCAACGCTGGGATTGGAACCCGGTTGGCAGACCAAGCACTACTCCTGTTCGTATAATATCAACCGCGGCAATTTCCCGCATTTTGAAGATATGGTAAAGCAGCTGCGCGAGATGGGTTTCCACGTTAATCTGTGGGAACAGTGTTTCGTGCATCCCTCGTCCCCGATTTATGATGAAATGAAACCGTATGCCGGTGACTTTACGGTGTGGGACGGCCTCGTGCCCGATTACACCAATCCCGACGCACGCAAAATATTTGCCGACTGGCACCGCAAAACGTTGATTGAAAAGGGCGTTGACGGTTTCAAGGCCGACGAGTGCGACGGTTCCGACTACACCGGTTCTTGGAGCTTCCCCTATACGGCTAAATTCCCGGGCGGTGCCGATGGGGAACAGATGCACGCTCTGCTCGGCGCTATGTACGGCCGCACTGTCCTGCAAGCACTGGACGGCCGCCCCACGTTGTCGGAAATCCGCAGCATGGGCGCACTGGCAGCACCCCTGCCGTTCGTTTTGTACAGCGATTTGTACGATCATACCGATTTTATCCGCGGTGTCGTTAATTCCGGCTTTTCCGGCATTCTTTGGACACCCGAAGTGCGCTCGACCGCAAGCGAAAAGGATTTGATGCGCCGTATGCAAACCACCGTCTTCTCGGTGCACGCGCTGGTGAACGCCTGGAACTGTGCCGAGGTTTGCCCGTGGTTCATCTACAGTAAGCAATGTGAAGATAAGGTGAGAGATTTGCTGCACGTGCGCGAATCGCTCATCCCGCGTCTGTCGGCAGCCTTCTCCCGTTATCATAAGACGGGCGTGCCGCCCACAAGAGCCCTGGTCATGGATTGGACCGACGACCCCGAGACCTATGCAATTGACGACGAATATATGTTCTGCGACAATCTGCTCGTTGCCCCCCTGACGGCAGCGTCCGATACCCGCCGCGTCTATTTGCCGGCCGGCAAATGGGTGAACTTCTTCACCCGTGAACCCGTACAGGCCGGTTGGCACGAAGTCACTACGGAGGATATACCCGTCTATGAATTACAATAATCAACAAACCGGCAGTGAAGGGGATAAAGGAACGGTTTTGCCGCTGGGAGACGACACGGAAATAACGGCGCTTCTCACGGCCGTTCGCGGCGGCGACAATACGGCAACAGGACGCCTCTTGGAAAAATATAAACCGCTGCTGGACAAAAGCATCGTGTCGTTCGTGCACGTTTATCCCAGCGAAAAGGATGATTTTTCCCAGGAGGCCATGCTGAGTTTGTATCGGGCCGCGTTGACGTATGATGCCGGACAGGGCAGCGTGACGTTCGGGGCGTACGCCAAAACCTGCGTACACAACGGCTTGATTTCCTATCAGCGCCGGTTGAAAAAAATGATGGTCATTGACGAGTCGGTTGAAGAAAAGGAACCGCAGACCGCCGGGGCACAGGCAAACGTTATGGATACCCTGATACGGAACGAGACGCTGCAGCTGCTGCTGCAAAACATTGAAAAACTTCCCGAAAAAGAAAAGGCCGTGATGCACGGCGTCATGCGCGGGCGTACGACCAAAGACATTGCCGCAAACCTGGGGTTATCGACGCGGGCCGTGGAATCGATTTTGTACCGTACCCGCCGGGAACTGCGCAAAAAACAATCGTAATACAAAAATAATCCGGGCCGTATCGTCCAATCGACGTTCGGCTCGGATTATTTATTGGTGTGTCGGGCATGACAT
>DCGU01000031.1:25244-39336 GCA_002315325.1 Clostridiales bacterium UBA1770 | reverse complement strand
TTAATATCCTCCATCTACCCTATTTCTTGTGTTACTCTTGTGTAATGAAATCCACGGCTTCAAGGCCCGAATCCAGGAAGTTGTAGGCGTCGGTCCAGTTGTTGCCGCTTGTGGTAAAGCTGAAAGGACCGTAGGAGCCGGCCAGGGCGGGGATTTGGTGCAGGGGGCCATAGACGTTGCGGCGGGTGCCGACGACGGTGATTTCAATATCCTCCCCGTTCCGCACGGCGTCCGTGACGTCGGCAGTATAGGGATCCCACCCGATGACCGTGGTCTTGCCGCCGGCCGTGACGCGCAGGTCGCCTGCGAACTTGGCTTTGGGACGCACCAGGATGCGCTTGCCGTCCTTGATTTTGCCGGCATAGGCCGAGGCGGGAATGACGTAGGTGCAAAGGCCCGTGTAGAAGGGCAGGTTGCTCTTATCCAGGTTCCCCAGCGGCAGCGTATTCGGCAGCGTCGTCAGCGCGCGGACGTTGGTATCGCGAATGGTCACGCCGAAGTCGCCCACCAGGTACAGTGCCTCGACGTTGGTCGTGCGCATAAAGTCCACCGTAACGGTCACGGTATTGTGACCCACGCGCAGGGCAGAGGCGGGCACCGCCATCTTCTTAAAGGCGTCGTCCACCCAGAAGTCGTTGACGTTGTTATTGCACAATGCGACGCCGTTGATGCTGTAGGCGTTGGTTTCGGGGCGCTCACCGCACAGGAATACGGGGCCCGTGGGCAATACGTCGATATCGAAATCGTAGGTCAGTTCCAGCGCACCGTAGATTTTCTTATCGTGGAGTTTGGCATACCAGGGCTGCAGCATATTGCCGCCGCGCCATTCGATGCCGATGGATGAGCGAATCATGCGGTCAATCTTGAGAGCCTCGGCGCGCTCGCTCCACTCGCCGCCGTTCATGCGCCAGCGGCAATAGTCCAGGACGCACACGTTCTTTTCATCCAGCTTATATTGGAAATCGCCGTTGTCCAGCGTGAAAACGCCGACGTCGGTATAGCGGGGCAGTGGCAGGACGCCCTCGGTGTGGGCGGGCAGACAGGTAAGGCATACCGTGCCGGCCGCCTCCATATCCACCTTAACGGACGTGATGCCGTCCGCAAAGGATGCCTTGTCATCGGCATTGTACCGTGCGCCGGTGACCATATCCCAGATTTCCACAGCCATGGGAACGTTTGTTTTGAGTTTGGCAACGAGATTTTGTTTGCCGTTTTGACGGTCGACGTTGAGCAATACGCAGGCAAAGCCACCACCGGGAAGGTCGCGGCGCATTTGGGCAAAGACGCCTGTTTCGGCATTACCGTCTGCATTTTCAACGGCGATATATTCGTCGGATACGCTGCGCACGGCGTCGCAAAGGGGCTGCGCTTCATAGGGCACGCGCAGACATTGCTCTGCCAGCGCCGCGGGGTCGGTGCTCGGTTTACCGTCCACGTAGGCGGGGGCATCGCCCGCAAAGATCACGCTGCCGCCGGCATTCTTGAATGCCTGCAAAATGGCCAGCGTCGAGGGGCGAATGGTCAGCATATTGCCGACAACGACGGTGCGGTAGAAAGCCTTACCGATGCGCAAAACGGGTTTGCCGCCGGCGTCTTTCTCCACCGACCAATCCTGTGCCATCATCTGCTCTTCGCCGTAGTCGAAGTCGATTTGGCGGTCGGTCAGCATATGGAAGAGTTCGACGTAGCGCTTTTCATAGGGGGCAATATCGTCGGATGCGTTGAAAATCCATTTGGACCAGCCGAGGTAGGCCTGGCACCACACCGACTCGATGGGGTTGAGCACCAGCACGTCGCAGGCCGGGCGTCCCTGCGCCATCATAAAGCCGAAGCGGGCGAAATAGTTCTCCACAAAGGCGTAATCGCGGTACCAGGGGGACTGGTGCAGGATGGAAGCGGGATAGTCGCGCTTGGCCTCGCCCTCCATGGTGTACCAGGACAGGTGATGGCAGCGCTGGTTGATGCCGAACAGGGTCTGCCAGTCGCCCACGGCCTTGTGGGATTTGAAGTTGAACTGCCAGCCCGTGCAGCCGTACAATTCGGACAACAGGTGCGTTTTGCCCAGCTGCCGTGCGGCACTGCTCAATTGCTTGACAATCCAATAAACGTTGCTATTCTCGCACAGGCAGTCGATGCCGGGGTTGCCCATGTGCTCGTAGAACCGCATCAGGCTGCCGTTGGGCACGGTTTGGTTCATCAGGGAATCCTCGTGCAGCACGTGGCCGGTGAACAAAATATTGTTTCGGTTACACCATTCGTTGATGGGCTTGGCAAACGCCTCGATAAACAGATTGCAGCACAGGTCGATAAAGTGCAGTTTGACGGGGCTGACTTTCTCCCCGTTTAAGCGGTAGAAGATGACGGGCAAAACTTCGTTTAGGTCATACCCGTAGCGCTTTTGGAATTCCTGCGGGATGGCCTCCGTCCAGCAGACGGCACAGGAAATCACGCCGTCTTCGTTTTTATAGTTGTCCAAAAGATGACCGCGGTGGGGCTCGTCGGAAAAGATGCCCTTGATGCTGCGGCCCAGGCGGTCGCCGCACTTTTGGCGATACTGTTCGTGGGTCAGCTCGATAAAGCGGTCAACGGCGGCACGGGACATGGTGTCAATGTAGGTCGTGCCGTTAAAGTTGGATTCGGGGGCGTCGGGAATGATGCGGAAGTGCAGCACTTTCCACGCACCGGGGGCAGACGTAAAGGCAGGGTCCTTTTCCTGTTGTGCCAATACGGCGCGCACGTCCTCGTCGTCGCCCACACGGCGCATGCCGTACAGGTTTTTGTCGTCCATTTTGCCGACGAACACGGCGTAGGTGTCGTCCGCGCGGCCGGTAAACCCGTCGGGCGCCGTTTCATATACGTACAGGGATTTGCCGCGGTATTGCGGGTCAATCGTGACCTTGCCGCCGGCAGAACCGGAGGGCCAGCGGTCCTCGTCGTACAGCCAGGCTTCCATACCGGCTTTTTCCCCGGCATCGGCCACTTGGTTGATGAGGTCGAACCACTCGTCACCCAGGTATTCGGTAATCAATCCCGAGCGGGAGTGCATAAAGAAACCGCCCAGGCCCATTTCCTTCATGACGCCGACCTGGCGGATGAGCTCCTCGGCGCGCAGTTCGCCGTTCCAGGACCAGAAGGGCTTGCCGCGCCATTCGTTGCCGGGGTTTGCAAAGGTTGAAATCAATTCGTTACGATTGTTGTTTTTCATTTTTGCATCTTCTTTCTGATTATCTCGGTTTGTATTGTGTCGTTCATTTGCCGTAGCAGGTTTTCGGCATAGACGCCAAACCCTTCTGCATTGGGGTGCAGCCCGTCCGGGAGGAACAGCGCGCCAACGTCCGGCATCAGCGTAAAACCGTCCACGCAGGTAAAGCCGCGTTTGGCCTCGGCCATCAGCACTTTGCGGCAGTGCAGGGTAAAGCGTTCCCGTTCTTCCCCGGTATAGCAATGCGCCGTCACGGGGGAAATGGCGATGATCGTTTTGCCGGCGTAGGTTTTGGCGATGCGGTCCAGGTACCCGTTCATCTCGCGCTCAAAGTCATCGGGGCGGTTTCGGTACCAATTAAAATCATTGGTGCCCAGCGCCACGAAGACGATATCCGGGTCGAAATCAACGTCGTCCTGCGCAGCGGTGGCAAAGAAGGAACCGCCCACACCCTGAATCAGGGCCTCGGCGTCGTAAAAGCGTGCCACCCGCATGGCCCAGGAATGCGTATCGAAATGGGAATCCCACCCCTGCGTGATAGAGTCGCCGAAGAACAGCATTTTCACGGGGTACGTCGGGCGCTCACAGACGGTGCCGTCCGTCAGTTCCACGCGTTGGATGACCCCGGAGATGCCGTGACAGGGCAGGTAGAGCGTCACGCGGTTGCGCACGTCACTCGGTGCGTCCTTCAGCGTCAGCGTGATGACGTGGGGTTCCTGCTCCGTCACCTGTTCTGCCATAAGGCGATTTTTGTATAGTTCGAATTTGCCGCCGGCGGCTGTGGTAAAGGTGACGGCCGTCGCATCGGTCCAAAAGTCCAAATGCACGCCCGTGCTTGCCGCGGCAATGCCGCGCATAAACTCGTTTAAGCCCGCCCAATAGTCCAGCTGCTTGGGTGTCAATTTATAAAAATGAACGCCGTCGTCCTGCTGCTCGACGCGCAAAGCGCCGACCGTCACGGCCTTGATTTGGTCAAAGGTTAAAAGCACGATTGTTGCCTCCCTGTCATAATACAGCTCTATTATAGCATACTCCCCGCAATCGTCAATTCTTTTTTGCTTCGGGGCACATAAAAAACGCTTTTTATCTTGCACTTTATTTTATGTGTGATATAATGAACCTGCGCGAAGCGCAAATATGAAAATGAGCGGAGGATTTGCTAATGCAACATCCCTATCTGTATTTTTCCCGTGCCGATATTTTGGCATTCCGGGAAAAAATAAAAAACGATCCCGAGGCGAAGAAGCGTTATGACGCTGCCGTTGCCTCGGCGGAAGACTGCCTGAAGGAAGCTCCCATGAGCTGGGACGAATGTAACGGCAATTCCGGCAACCAGCACGCCAACTTCGGCGGCCTGCGCGGGCAGTGCGAGCGTTTGGCCAACGTACTGGGTACCAAGTACCTGGTGGAGGGCGACGAGCGCTGCGCCGAGCGTCTGAAAGCACAGCTGTTGACCGTGACGGGGTACGAACGCTGGTTCGGCGTTGCCTACACCGTCCGCAAGCCCGTGCCGTGGCACTCCGACCTGTGTTCCACGGGCACGACGATGGCCTGCTGCAACATTTACGATATCATTCACGATTACCTGACCCCCGCGGAGCAGGACGATATTGCCATGCGGCTGATGGAACTGGGTGTTAAACCCGCACTGGGTGACTGGTGCCTGCCCGAGAACCGCATCCACGCCGTGGACTCCATGGGCCACAACTGGTGGGCCGTCTGCATTGCCGAGGCCGCCACGGGTCTTTTGGCCCTGCAGGAGCATCTGCCGGCAGAATGGGTTAAGGAGACCTTCCGCCTGGTCAACGAGGCCCTGGCCGCCTACTTTACCTATCCCGGCAACGTGCTGTACAACAAACTGCGCAACTACACGGATGGTTTGTTCTACGAGTCCATCGGCTACTTTGAATACGGTACGGGTACGCCGCTGCGCTACCTGGTGGCGTACGAGCGCTACTTTGGCTTAAATAAGGTGCTGCGCGACGCCCTGCCGCAGAATATGGGCGATGCGTTGATGAATCTGTCCTATCCCTACACCACCAAAGAGGGCAAAGTGTCCTACTGCTTCCCGAACTACGGTGACGCAGGCCTGTGGGATACACGTTCCTTCCTCACGGGATATCTCATCCGTGCGGGATTGGGCACCGGTGCCGCACGCTGTGCACGTTCTAAACAGGGTATCTCTCTGTGGGAGGAAATCGCCGGCGTTAATTTCGATGCTCCCGATGCCTCCGTCGAGTATCTCCCCTTAACGAAATTCTACGGCTCCGGTTATATGATTACCCGTGAGTCTTGGCAGCCCGACGCCAATATGCTGACCATCAAGAGCGGCTATTGCTGGAACCATTCCCACAACGACTCCGGTACGTTTGCCGTCTTCCACAAGGGCCGTCCGCTGATTCCCGATAACGGCTGCTGCGACTACGACGACCCGAAATATCACGCTTACTATTGCCAGGACTGGGCGCACAACGTCATCCGCGTGGGCGGCAAGGGCCGCCGCGACGAGGAACTGTACCGCGGTACCAAGTTCCCCGGCACGCTCAACGACCATTACGAGACGGAAGACTGCGTCTTCGTTCAGGCCGACTGTACGGGTCCCATGGCGCACCTGTGCTCCAGACTCTACCGCAACTTCTTCTGGATTAACAACCGCATCCTGGCCATTTTCGACGACGTCTTCACGCACGTCGAGGACACGATTGATTTCAGTATGCACTATGTCGGCACGCTGACGCAAAAGGACGGCGGCTACAATATCGACGACGGCGACAGCCACGCAAGACTTTTGTCCCACCTGCCCGTCGGTATGGTGTACAACAGCCGCATCGGTTACGCCGACCACGAGCCCAACAAGGAAGAGCCGTACCTGGAACTCTCCACGACGCAAAAGGAACGCACCAACCTGCTCATCCACACGCTGGAACTCGAACCGCAGGATAACGTCGTGACCTATACCAAGCTCGAGGGTGCCGGCAGCGACGGTATCCGCATCGAGGACGGCAATAAGTCCTACGAGCTGTGGTTCAACCACATGGCCGACGGCCACGTTATGCACGATAACGCCAACAATATCGTCGGCGGCTTCGACACCGACGCGTATATTCTGCTCATCACCCGCGATAAGGTGCAGGGCAGTGAAAAGGTGCTGGCCGTTTGCTCCAGCTACCTGCGCCGCGACGGCAAGGTATACCAGTCCGCTTTCATTAAAGAAACGAAGGAAGTCGTCACGAATATATAATACGCAATGCACCCCCGCGGCAATGCCGACGGGGGTGTTTCGTATGTGTTTGGATAGAGCACTTGACAAATATCCCTGCTTTATATTATACTAAACACAACAAATAATCAAAAGGAGATCTTATATGAAAACAGCTGCAAAAGTATTTTTGATTTTGGCGATTATCGGTGCTGCATTTAATATTCTGATTGGTGCCATGATGGGTACGGTAATGACTTGGTTCTCTGCCTCCACCGAATTTAACGAGGCGTTTGACGAAGCAGTCGGTGATTCCACGTGGACCGTCGACGGCGAAGAGGTTGACGTTGACCCCGAGTTCACGGGCATGGTTGCAAGTCTTTTGGTCGTTGTGTATGCTGCCATCTTTATTATTTCCGGTATTCTGTGCCTCATCTTCGCGATTATCGCCCTGGTACAGATGAAGACGCGCAAACCCGGTGTCGGCATTTCCGTTTGCGTTCTGCTGTTCTGCAACCTGTTGGCCGGCATTTTCCTGCTGTGCTCCAAACCTGAGGAGTACGGCGAGGCTCCCGTTGCCCCCGCTGCGCCGAACAACGACGAATTTACCTATTCCGTATAAAGGATGATTTAATGCTGATCTGTGGCGATGAAAATCGCCACAGATTTTCTTTTGTATTCGGTGCTGCAAACCGCAATCGCTTGACATTGTCGGGCATCTGCGATACAATACGGAAGACGATTTTATCACCCAAAGGAGAAGAATAGATGGATACGATATCAACGGTAAAGGCACAGGAAAAGCCGACGCTGCGGTTCCATAAAGACGGGCATTTCCGTGTGTTGGAAGTGTCGGATATGCACGCCGGGGAACACGTCAACCCCAAAATGATGGCGGGGCTGGAGGCACTGCTGGCCGAGACAAACCCCGATTTCGTTATGCTGTGCGGCGACCAATGCCTGCCCGCATGGCCGTTTGAGCAAAGACGCGCCTATTTTATGGAACTGATTGCGCCGATTTTGAAGCGCGGGTTGCCCTTTGGCACCGTCTTCGGCAATCACGACCGTGAAAAAGAGCCGACCAATGATATGAAGCGTATGAAAGAAATTTTGGCCGAAGAGCAGGCTATGTACGAGACCGTACCCGGCTGCCTGTCAACGGCAGGCCCCGCATGGCTGCCCGGCGTCGGCAACTACAATATCCCCGTACTGGCACACGACAGCGACGTTCCCGCCTTTTTGATTTGGGGACTGGATTCCCACCGTGAAATCGACGATTTGACGGCGGCATACGGTGTGGATGCACCGCACGGCCGCGCCGATTATATTTGGCCGCATCGTTTTACCGAATGCGGCAACAACGGTATGCCCCTGTTTTCCCAGGTGATGTGGTATTTCCAAACGTCTGTTGAAGCCGAGCAAAAGGCCGGCAAAAAAGTCCCCGGCATTATGTTTTTGCACAATCCGCTGCCCGAGTATACGCTGGTTTGCCGCAACCCCGAACAGAGCCACGCGCGCGGCAACAAACGCGATACCATCGGCAACAGCGAGCTCAATTCCGGATTGTTTTCGGCGGCATTGGAGCGCGGGGATATCCGCGGCTTCTTCTTTGGCCACGAGCATTTGATTGACCTGGAGGGGCAGTACCTCGGCATCACCCTGGCATGCGACGGCGCCATCGGCTACAATATGTCCACCCACGACGATATGCGCGGCGGACGTGTGATTGACCTGTATGAGGACGGCAAAACGTTTACCCGCCAAATCAGCTTAATGAGCCTGATGGGGCAGGAGGCCATGCGTGACCCCGATTATTTTGAGGGCGGAAGCCTGTATAATATTCGTGTCGTTGACTGACGGGGAAACGGAAGGAGAAATGACGATGAGTGACATCAATGCAAGACAGGACTGTATCACGTGGCACGAGGCCGATGAGATTGACCACGTGACCAAAAAATACCGCAGCGGGAAGGGGCTCGATCGCACCGAGGCCGTAAAAATGGTCCGCTATTATGCATGGCGTCTACCGCAGATGGCGGCATTGTTCCCGCAGCCCCACCCGGTAACCGGCGATTTGGACGCCTTATCCGACGCGGATTTGGTCGCACGCCTGACGGCCGCACGGACTTTTTTGTTGCGTGAGGTCTTCCCGACGTCCGAACGGCTCAGGGCGCAGGAAAAGGAATGCCTTGACGCAGCGCAAAAATAAAACGTATTTTGCATACGTATAAAAGAAACCGCTCAACGGCGGTTTCTTTTTACGTATTTTTTCTTTTTTAAAAAACTTTTACCCGTTTGTACAAGTATTTGTACAGATTTTGTTGTATAATTAAATTGAAATGATAACAGTCAATTGTCAAATTCGGAAAACGCAGTTTTACAATTGATTAAAATATAAAGCACGGAGGTAGTTATGGAATTCGCATTATTGGCAATCGGTGTCGTTATTATTTTGCTGCAGGTCGGCTTGCTGGCGATGAACCTGAAAAAGGGAAAGAACGACAGCGCTGCCATCACACCGGAGGATTTAGCAGGGGCCGTGAATCAAATTCGCGACGACAGCCGGCAGAGCAAGGCAGACCTTTTGGGCGAGATGAAGAGCGTGCGGACCGAAACCGTGCAAACGGTGCAGCAGTCTGTGACAACGCTGGGGACCGGTCTGCGTGAGCAGGGGCGGGAACAGAACGACGGGCAGAGCAAACTGCTGACCGAAAAGATTGCGGGACTGTCCGACAGCGTGACCCAGCGCCTGGAACAGTTTAATAAGGACTTTAAGACCTATACCGAGGCGGCGCAGCACGCACAGGAAACCGCCACGCGCAACGTCAACGAAACGATGGAAAAGATGCGCGCCGATAACCAGGTGCAATTGGATAAGATGCGCCAAACCGTGGATGAAAAACTGGAAAAGACGCTCAACGACCGTATCAACGAATCCTTCAAGACGGTCAGTGAGCAGTTGTCCGACGTATACAAGGGGCTGGGCGAGATGAAGAACCTGGCCGGCGACGTCGGCGACCTGAAAAAGGTGATGTCCGGTGTCAAGACGCGCGGTATCTTTGGTGAAATTCAGCTGGGCAACATCATTCGGGAAGTGCTGACCGTCGGCCAGTACGAGGAAAACGTGGTGACAATCCCGGGGTCGAGCGAGCGCGTCGAGTTCGCCGTTTGCCTGCCCGGCATGCACGAAGATGAAAAGTGCTATCTGCCCATCGACTCCAAGTTCCCCGGTGACACCTACACGCACCTGATGGAGGCGTACGACAGTGCCGACAAGGCCGCCATCGATGCAGCCCGCAAGCAGTTGGAAGCCATCGTGAAAAGCGAGGCCAAGGACATTCGCGACAAATACGTGGCTGTGCCCCACACGACCAGGTTCGGCGTGATGTTCCTGCCGACCGAGAGTCTGTATGCCGAGGTCGTCAGCATGGGCCTGTCCGATACGCTCCAGCACGATTACAACATCACGGTGGCGGGTCCCACCACGCTGTACGCCCTGCTCAACAGTTTGCAGATGGGTTTCCAGACGCTGGCCATCCAAAAGCGTTCGGGCGAGATTGAAAAGGTACTGGGCGCCGTTAAGACCGAGTTCGGCAAGTTCGGCGACTGTCTGAGTGCCGTACAAAAGAAACTGACCGCTTCGTCCGACGAACTGGATAAACTCGTCGGCACGCGAACCAAGATGATCAACAGCAAGCTGAAAACGGTGACGGCCCTGCCTGAAGCGGAAGCGTCAAATTATCTTCCCACCGATGCGGCGGCAGTGGAAGCACTGGACGTCCCGGAAGAAGGGTGAAAACGCAAAACGCAAAACGTTGTCCGTACAACAAAAAAGGAAGACCTAAAAATCGGTCTTCCTTTTTGTTTGTCATTTTGTCACGTATCTTTTCGGAGTATGTCCAGATACGCCTTGTATTCGTAGACTTTATTGCGTGCCTTGTTGGTTGTCTTTTGCAGGATACCCAGCTTTTCATACTTCGATACCAGTGCCGACACCGTGTTGTAACTGAGGTCCAACGCCTTGGCCGTTTTACCGATGTCAATAATCGGATGCTGCTCGATATAGGCAAACAGGGCACTTGACGTGTCTGTGCTGCGGGCGGAATGGGGAATGATACGCAGATTGGCTTCATGCAGGGCAGACAGTTCGCGTATGGTTTGCAGTGAGTCTTCACAGGCGGCCTTAACGGCTTCCAAAAAGAATATGATCCACTGTTCGTAATCACCGGTTCTGCGCACTTCGGAAATGCGGTCATAGTATTCCAATTGGTTCTTCTTTAAAAAATAGGAAACGTATAAAATCGGCTTATCAAGCTTTTTTTGCTCGACGAGATACAGCAGAATGAGCAATCTCCCGATTCTGCCGTTGCCGTCCAGGAATGGATGAATGGTTTCAAACTGATAATGAATGAGCGCCGTGCGAATCAGGACGTCATAGCTTTCGGACTCGTTGATATACTTCTCCAATTGTGACAGTGCTTCGTTCATATCTTCCACGTTCGGCGGAATATATCTTGCGTCCTTAATGGCGCATCCTGAAGCACCTATCCAGTTTTGCGACCGACGGAACTCACCGGGATTCTTTTCCTCACCGCGTACGTTATGCATCAAAACGGCATGCGTTTCTTTCAGCAGGCGCAGACACAACGGCAAATCGGACAGTCTGTCCAAAGCATAGGATACGGCATTCACGTAATGGATGACGTCGGATACGTCAAGATTGGCATTGACGTCATTATAGGGGTCAAGGATATCGTCCAAAGTGCACTGCGTACCTTCAATTTGGGAGGATATCAATGCTTCTTTCCGAACGTACATGGAAACGAACAGGTCTGTATTCGGAATCAAATTTCCTGCTGTCTGCAGGGCACTCAAACCCGCATTCGCTTCCGCAACGAGTTTAACCAGGCGGTCTGAAAGCATCAGGCCGTCGCTCGGCGGCAGCGGATTTGGCTTAAAGGACTGATAAGCCGCATCGCCCGATAGGTTATTGACAAACGTGCCGGAACGATTCATAAGGTGCCTCCCTTTCTGAAATAGTAACTGCATTATAGCATTCTTATTTCAGAAAGTCAATGAGTTTCTGAAATAACGGAGCAAAAATACATTCGTTATTTCAGAAAGTGCGGCAGTTACTGAAATAACGCGGCTGAATTTCGCTCGTTATTTCAATTTGTGCGCAAAAAATGCCCCGACCCGAACGTGCGCCCGGGAGGGGGCAGAAAAGAAAAAGAGGAGAGAGAAATAAGCGTTTAATATTTCTTTTTGATAGCAATGACGATGCCGGCGGCCAGGACGGCGAAGGAAACACCGACCAAAATCCATTTGTTCGCGTCGCCCGTCACCCCGCCCGGTACGTCAGAGGATATGTCTCCGGGGACGTCGCCGGAAAAGCCGTCCGGCATTTGCCGGCCGCCCCCTTGGGCGTCACCCTGCCCGGCGTCGGTACCGCCGTTGAAACCACCCGGAACGCTACCGGAAAAGTCACCGGAAAAACCGCCGCTGAAACCACCGCCCGTTTGTCCGTCGGTACTTTGGTCGGTATTGCTTGACGGCTGGGCACCGGTGGACGTCCACGAGCCGTTGTTGTTGCCGCTCGGTACGGTCCCGCTGAATTGGCCGGATTGGCCCCGTCCGCTTGGCATCGACGGCATCGTGCCGTCCGTTTGTCCGTCAGGCATCGAGGGCATCGTGCCGTCCGTTTGTCCGTCAGGCATTGAGGGCATCGTGCCGCCCTGTTGGTCTTGTTGGCCTTGCTGTCTTTCTTGTCCACGGTCTTGTTCCCCGGATCCGGTGGGAATATCACGGCCGCCGAAGGAGGAACCCCCGCCGTTGTTCATGGTGCCCATGTCGCTCAAATTCAGGTTTCCTGTGGCCACCTTGGCCGTATTCCCCTGCAGTTGTTGGCTGACGGCCTGCGCACGCAGGGTGACGAAGGAAGTCAGTGCCGTAACGCCGGCGTCAAACTCGGCGGTGGTGCAGAACTTGGTGGGGTCCTTTTCCACGTAGGGGCGAATCATTTCGGCCGTTTGTGCAATCAGGGCGGCCAGTTCGCCGTTGGTAAACCATTTTTCAATGAATTCCCCGAACAGGGCGTGATACTGTGCGGTGTACGTCTCGTCCGAGAAAATCCAGCCGAGCATGGGTCTGTCGTCCGCGCTGCCGCCCGAGACGGGACTGTCGATGGAGGTGTTGACGGTGCTTGAAGCGTCGCCGCCCTGGAAGGTGCCGTAGGCCAGGTTGTAGTCCCAGGGAATCATGGACAGAACGCCGTCCTCTTCATACAAATAGTAGTTGTGAATCATGGAACCCGTATAGCTGTCGCCGTTGCAAACGAAGTTGTGCACCACGAAATAGCGCAGCACCTCGTCCATATCCACGGTATTCTCCAAATCTTCGTAGGCCGACAGATTTTTCAGCGACTGAATCAAACGGTTTTGGTCTGCCGTCGTCACGTCCGTCTTGGCACTGGAAAAGATATTGGAATAACTGTCGGGGTCGTCGTCAATATACTTGAGTTTGACGTCGTCGCTGCCCATACCGCCGACGGAAAAGCCGCCCGTATTTCCGCCGATAGAGGTCGGGTCAAAATTCGTAATATCGGTCATACTGCCGAAATTGAAATTGCCCATATTGCCGGGGGTAAAACCGTCCATATTCCCGGGCGTAAACGTGCCGCTGTCCCCGTTATTACCGAAGGAGAAGCCGCCCATACCGCCGGGGGTAAAGCCGCTCTGCTGCCCGCCGGACTGCGCGGATTTGTCCGTCGTATCCGACGTTCCCGACGCATCGGTGTCAAAGTCAAAATCAAAGTCAAAGTCATCCATATTGAAGTCTTTGCCGTTGCCGCGGCCGCCGCCGTTGGATATGCTGTCCGGCTTATACAAATCGCCGACGTTACTGCCGTAGTTACGGGCAAGGAAGCTGTCTTCAATACCCTCAACTGCCAGGTACAGGCCCCAGTCCTCGCCGTTGACCGTCAGGTAGGCGAAGGAGCAAAGCGGACTGTCCACGCCGAAATCATTCATCAGCACGTAGGCGATATAGTCCTTCATCATGGTGTAGTCCTGAATCAGATTATTCAGGCACAGTTTATCCAGCCCGTCCAGCGTTTGGCTGCTGTCATAATGATCGAATTCCAATTTGAAACTGTAGCGGTCACTACCCAGCGTCTGCACCGTGGAAAGGGAAGTGTTGCCCTTGGCGCGAATGGCGACGTTTGCGTGCTTTTTGCCGTCGACAACGACGGTACACATGCTGTACTCTTCATTCTCACAGGTGTCGATAAAGCTGTCCCAATCGTTCATAACGATATCAATCGTATGCACGTAGGAGGTGTCGAACAGCGTGCTCTCATAGGGCATCGTCGATGCGGCAACCTTGATGCCGAGCGCGCCGCCGCACATAAACAGGACGGTTAAAACCAGCGTGAGTGCAGTGACAGCAATACAGATTTTGTCTATATGCTTGCTTGTTCCCATATTAATCCTCATGCCGCCTTTGGCGGCTCAAATGTATTTTACAACAAACGCGACCGCCCGTGGGCGGAGCCGACGTTCAGTCGGCAAGCGTTGTTGAAGTGCGTGAACAGCGCGTGTTCGACTACGCTGTGAGATATTTCACGCGAGTGGCTTTTTATAGATTTTGCAACAAACGCGACCGCCCTTGGGCGGAGCCGACGTTCAGTCGGC
>DCGU01000031.1:11652-25213 GCA_002315325.1 Clostridiales bacterium UBA1770 | reverse complement strand
GCGTTGTTGAAGTGCGTGAACAGCGAGTGTTCGATTTCGCAGGAGAGTATTTTACGCTATTTATGCCATGTACTCTCCGTTGAAGCTGACGAGTGCGGCGCTGTTGACGCCGTTCATGCCGGACAACGTGTTGATGAAGTCAGTGTTGTCGTCCTTCAAACGGATTTCGGCGTTGATTTCAATCATACCCTTTTGCGCAGACTTGGATTTGACAATGCAACGTTCGGTTTGTGCCTGCAAATAGGCCATGGCCTGTGTTTCGGCGTCGTGATCGGCACAGGCAATCACCACGATATAGGGGTTCTTGTGGGACTTTTTGTTAACGAAGAACAAAAGAATCAGACCGATGACGACGCTGCCGATGATGGCCAGGGGGATCATACCGGCGGCCAAAATAATGCCGGCGGCAATCGACCAGAACAGGAAGGCAATGTCAAGCGGTTCTTTGATGGCGGTACGGAAACGGACGATGGAAAGGGCACCGACCATACCCAGTGACAGCACGACGTTGGAGGTGACCGCCAAAATGACCTGCGAGGTAATCATGGTGAGCGCGATGAGCGTCACACCGAAGGAGGACGAATACATCACGCCGCGGTAGGTCTTCTTATACACGTAAAAGATGAAGATGCCCAGGCCAAAGGCCAGTGCAATGGTCAAGAGCATGTCCAGCACGCTGACCGACGTTACGTTTTCCAGAAAGTTTGAGGTAAAAATGTCCTTGAATGTCATGATAAAAATCTTCCTTTTTTTATTTTTAATTATGAATAGGGTCCTTGGTTCATCCGAAAATGCGGCATTGTTCGTATTTGGAAAAGGCGGATACGTGCCGACCTTCCAACGTGACGGCGTCCCGGATAATATCCGGCAGGAATTCATCCCATTTGACCTCCAGTATGATGGGGCAGTTCGGGATGGGCAGCGTCAGCGTTTCGGGTTTCAAAAAATCGGTGCGGAAATCCCCGGTGCGGATATCGTAGTCGAAGGTCACGCGGACGTTGCCGGGACCAAAGACGTAGGCCTCACGCGTGTATTCCACGATGGTACGTGGCTTTAGGCCCTGCGATTGCATCTTGGCATACAATTCGACGACAAGGGGACGCGGGTCATCCCGCATCCAGCCAACGTCGCCGTCCACAATCTTTTGCGTTTCGGCGGCGGTGAGGTCTGCGCTGATTTTGTTGCACAATCCGTTGATTTTGCTTTTGCGTTCCAGGGTAATATAGGACAGGTCCCCGTTATAAAAACGGATGCGGAATTTTTCCCGCATATTGACGCCGTCCACTTTTTCCCGCAGCGCTTTGTCGAATATATTATCAAAATACAACGTGCGGCTGTGGTATAATCCGTCTATCGAATGGGCATCTTTGCGCATGACGGCGTTCAGCCGCGACGTCAGCACCAGTTTGTCCGCGGCGTTGATTTCGTGTTTCCATTCATGGCGAAACTTCATATGATTTATCTCCTCTCTTGATTGATGGCGGTATTATAGTGCCGCTAACTAAAACGCAGTTAAAATGAATCGGCTTCTTTTAACAGTTCCCGAATGGTTTGCATCGTCAGGTCAACCGAGGCAATTTCGTCGGCACAGCGTTTGAGCTCGGATTTCAACAGGGTGTCGTTTGCCACGTTCTTCTTGTAACGCAGTTGATGTTCCAACGTGGCCCAGCAGTCCATGGCAATGGTCCGCACCTGAATTTCGGCAAGAACGCCGCTGTCATTCATGCGCACGCAAAGATGCACGCTGCGGTAACCATTGGGCTTGGGATAAGAAAGGTAGTCTTTTTTATGTTCCACCGTGAAAATCCCGCAGGATTCCAAGTGCTGTATGATAAGAAAGACGTCGCTTTCAAAAGCGCAGACAATGCGAAATCCGACGCCGTCATAGACTTGCCGTTTTGCCGCTTCGGGTGTGTTCGGCAGGCCTCGCGCCGCCAATTTGCGCATCATGCTCTCGGGACTTTTAATGCGGTGGGTGCAATAGACAATCGGCTGTACGTCGGTTTCTCCGACGTAGGATGCCCGCCACTTTTCAACCAATGCTGTCAACTGCTCACAGGCTTGCCTCATCAGGATACAGTATTCGGCACCGTAATACGCTTCGTTCGTCACGCGTTTATCGCCTCCCAACAGCGGTAATACTACCACAATGATTTTAAATGAAAATAAAAAGGGATGAGAAAATCTCATCCCAAAGGATAACGGTTTGGTTTACAGGGGCAGTTCTGCCGTGACGCAGAAATCGCTTCCCGTTTTTGTGGTTGCGGTAATCGTGCCGTTGTGCGCGTCGACGATGGCCTTGGCAATGGACAACCCGATGCCGTGCCCGCCGGTTGCGGAATTGCGCGATACGTCGGTGCGGTAGAAACGGTCAAACACGCGCGGCAAATCGGCGGGATTGACGGTATCCCTTGTTGTGTTGGAAACGCAAAGTGACGCACTCTTTTTCGCTTTTTGCAGCGTGACGGAGACGGAACCGCCGGCCGACGTGTACTTGACGGCGTTCTCCAATAAAATGGAGACCAATTGGCGTATCATGTCGGGCGACGCCGTTATGCTGACGTCGGGTACAATCTCCCGCGTGTATGTAATACCGTTCACGTTTGTAAGGGCGCAAAACGTGTTGGCTGTCTCGGCAACGATATCGGACAGGGGCAGGGCAATCTTTTGAACGTTGTGCTCGGCCTCTTCCATTTTGGACAGGCTGACCAGGTTGTTGGTCAAAACCGTGAGGCGTTTGGCCTGGTTGCGGATTTCGGTCAGTTCTTCCTTTTCCCCGTCGCACTCCAGCAGGTCGACGTTGGCGTTAATAACGGTGAGAGGTGTTTTGATTTCGTGCCCCGCATCCGAAATAAAGCGTTTTTGCTTTTCGTAACTTTCGGCAATGGGTTTGACGATTTTGCCGGAAACGAGCAGGAACGCAATGAAAACGACGATGCAGCCGAACAAACCGACGCATACGGACGTCCAAAAGAAGGTTTTGAAGGAATCAAACTTACGGCCGCAATCCAGGAAGGTGACGCGCGTGCCGAAGTCGGACGTTTGTTTCAAATAGCGGAATTGTCCGACAAATCCGCGTTCGTTGTCATTGGCCAGGGCCGTTTGAATATAGGCATTCATCGAATCGCTGTCCACCGAAATAATGCGCGACAGGTCCGACTCCTGTACGGTGCCGTCGGCATCCACCGTGACGGTAAAATAACGGGATTCATAGGGAACCTCCGGGGACATACCGCGGGGGATGAACGCGTCCACGATTTCCGCCGGCTGTTTGTCCGGGCGGGTGAAAAAATCGGCAAACGGCGCGTTGGGCTGTGCCAGCACGTCAATGACGGTGTCACTGTCGTTGACAACCGAGGTATAGTTGACGATGTTCATAATCAGCACCAGCACCGTCATCAGCACCACCATGGAGACGGTTGCCAGTACGGTAAACCTGCGCTTTAATTTATTGATCATCGGCATCCTCCAACGAATAGCCCGCGTTGCGCGACGCTTTGATTTGGACGCTTGCATGCAGGGCGGTCAGTTTTTTACGCAGGTAGGAAATATAGACCCATACGACGTTGAGTTCTGCCGGACTGTCCGGTCCCCAAATCTTTTCCATAAAGCGGTCGGCAGACAGGATTTGGCGCGGGTTAGCCATGAAGAATTCCATCATTTGGAATTCCTTATTGGCCAGGCGGAAACTGCCGTAGGGGGAGGACAGTTCAAAGGTGGCACGGTCCAGCGTGACGTTGCCATAGGTCAATTTGGTATCGGCTTCCGTTTTGGTGCGCGTGATGGCACGAAGGCGGGCGAGCAGTTCACGGGTGTCAAACGGTTTGGGCAGGTAGTCGTTGGCGCCGCTGTCCAGTCCCGCCACGCGGTCTTCCACCTCGGACTTGGCGGTCAGCATCAAGATCGGAATCTGATTGCCGGCGGCACGTGCCGTTTTCAGTACGGTGATGCCGTCGCGCTTGGGCATCATAATGTCCAAGATGGCAACGTCGTAGTTGCCCGTTTCCAAATAATCGGACGCTGCCTCACCGTCGTATACCGCTTCGGCCGTGTAGTTATTTTTCTCCAGTATTTTGACAAGCGCCTTGGCCAATGCCTGCTCGTCTTCGGCTATCAATACACGCATGACGTTGTCCTCCCATTCTGCGTATCTTTTTTTGTGCTCAAGTATAAATCCATTCTTTAAAACAAACCTTAAAACGTGCGTGAAATGCACGATAGCAAAAAGAAGATAGGCACCGGGAACGGTTCCTACCTTCTTTTTATCGAACTGCGACGGCAGTGCTCAATCGTCAGTCGTTCGTAATGGACATACCGGCAACGGTTGCGCCCAGCAGCTTGCTCAAAAGGGCTCCGGCATCGCGTACCAATACGGTGTCAAACTCCTTGGCTTCTTCAATGGTGCAGACCGTACAGCCGCGGCCGAAGTGGTCCAGGCTCTTGCGTGCGATGGCTTCCTTTTCTGCGTCGTCCTCGCATACGATGGGTGCGCCCGTCTCCAGGGACATCAGAATGAGTTTCTTTGTTTTTCCGGTACCTTTACCGCCGATAATCAGTTGCATAGTGAACTCCTTATATTTTTTTTCTTTTTCGTTGGTTATTTGTTTTCGCTGTCGTCCGTTTTGTCTGTACCGGTGACCTCGATGACGACGGTTTCACCGTCTTTGGTGACGGTCGTTTTGCCGGCGGTGACACGCTTTTTGCCGCGGCAGGCATCCGTGATGATTTGCACGCCGGCGTAAATGACGACGCAGCCGCCAAGGCTTGCCCACAGGTTAACGGATTCCAGCGCGGGAATATAATAACGGGCAAACAAAAAGGCGAAGATGCAGGTACCCAGGACGTTCCAGGGCTCGGGGCCGTAGTTCACAATCATAACGATGCAAAGAACGGCGAGTGCCAGCGCCCACCAGCCGGGGAAGAAGAGCTTTAACTGCCAATCAAACAGCCCGTTGCCCAGCAGCCCCAGGCCGATGACAATGATCAGTGCGCCGAGAATCACGGCATTGATTTTCTTTTTCATTTCGGTATAAACCTCCGTTTTATGAATCGACAAACGGTACGTTCCCGTATTAATATTGTAGCATAAAACGTGTGAAAAATCAATTGAAGGTTGTGTGAAGTGTGTGAATCAAAGAACAAAGAAGAGACTGCCGAAACGGTGTTCGACAGTCTCTGTTGAAAGTGAAGATTACATGCTTATAAAATCAGATACGAAAAAAGATTGGAACTCAATTATTGTCAGCCGTTTCTGCTTTTCCGTTCTGACCTTTTTTCACAGCCCATTGAAAAGCAATGACGCCGCCGACAAGTACTATGCCGATAACGTCTGTCAGCCACCCGGGGATGACCAATACGACGCCGCCGGCAATCAGCAGCAGGCGTTCGATAACGGAAGCGTGACGCAGACAGTAACCCTCCATACCCGTGGCGATACCGAACATACCGACGATGGAGGTCAGCACGATGAGAATGACGTTCCAAACGTTGGCGTCAATCAACAGCATATCGGGGCTCAGGGCAAAGATGTAGGGCACCAGGAAAGCGCCGATGGCCAGCTTGGTGGCCGTGACGCCGGTTTTCAGCGGGTTGGACTTGGCAATGGCGGAGCCGGCATAGGCGGCCAATGCAACGGGCGGGGTGATATCGGCAACGATACCGAAATAGAAGACGAACATATGGGCGGCCAGCAGCGGGATGCCCATCTTGACCAGAATGGGCGCCGTGATGGTGGCCATGATAACGTAGTTGGCGGTCGTCGGTACGCCCATGCCCAGCACGATGCAGCACAGCATGGTGAGGAACAGCGCTAAGAAGATGGACTTCTCGGCAACCGGCAGAATGGCGGTCATAAGGGCGGAACCCAAACCCGTCGAGGCAACGACGCCGGCAATGATACCGGCCATGCCGCAGGCAACGGCCACGCCGGCACTGCTGTTGGTACCGCTTTCCAGCGTCTGTAAAAGAAGTGCGGGATTCAGCGGCGCATCCTTTGTAAATATCGAGCAGATTGTGGCGGCCACCATGGCGGCAAACACCGCGTAACCGATGGGCGCGCTCTGCAGCAGCAGGGGCAGAATCCATTTGCACAGGAACAGTACGGCCACGGGGATGAGCGCCATGCCAATGGATTTGAGTGCCTTGCCGCGGGTTTCTTTATTCTTTAAGTCTGCAAATACGTTGACGTCCAGCAAGCTGACCATCATCGCCACCAAAATGGCAATGCAGGCGGACAGTGCCGGCGTGTATTGATTCATGCAAATGACCAATACCACGATGGGCAGCAGCAGATAGCCGCGGGTGATGAGCAGGCGGAAAAAGTTCGGGATGGCATCCTTGGGCAGCCCCTTCAGGCCATAGCGTTTTGCCTCAAAATGCACCATAAGGAAAATGCCGGCAAAATACAGGAAGGCGGGCAGGATGGCAGCCAGGACGATGGTGTAATAGGGCACACCCGTGATTTGCGCCATCAGGAAGGCGGCGGCACCCATAATGGGGGGCATAATCTGACCGCCGGTGGAGGCGGCTGCTTCAACGGCAGCGGCAAACTCGGGGCGGTAGCCCACCTTTTTCATGGCCGGGATGGTGAAGGAGCCCGAACCGACGGTGTTGGCGACGGAGGACCCTGAGTACATACCGACGAAGGCGGAAGAGATAACGGCCACCTTGGCGGGACCGCCGGCGGAAAAACCGACCAGCGCGTTGGCCATATCGACGAACAAGCTGCCGATACCCGTCTTTTCCAGGAAGGCACCGAAGATGATGAACAAAACGATGAAGGAACAGCACACCGAGATGGGCGTGGAGAAGACACCGCTTTCAATGTTGTAGAACAGCTGATAAATCATAGTGCGCAGGAACAGTTTGCCGGGAATTTGCGCCACGAACAGCTGCCAGTACGATGCGTAGGCAACGAAGAGGCCGACGACGACAATCAGCGGGATACCGGTGGAACGGCGGCACAATTCAATCAGCAAAAGAATGCCGATGATACCGATGATGATTTCTGCGGTGCCGATTCGGCCGCCCGAGTAAATGATATAGTTTTGGCGAAGAGGGTAGTAGAGATAGCAGCCCAGGGACAGCACGGCTGCCAGCAGGTCGTACCAGGGAATGCAGTTGGTACGCAGGGCGTCGCGTTTGCAGGCCGGATATTTTAAATAGCCCAGGAAAAGCACTAACCCTAAGAAAACGGGCAGCTTAGTGTATTCGGTTTGGCTGCTCCATAACATAGAGGAACCGAGTACGTACAACGAAAAGGCGGCAAACAGCAGGGAATAGACCTTTTTCAGGGGCCCCGTTAATTCACGGCTGCGGCTGTCGCGGTCCAGTTCCTTCAGCAGGGCGTCCGCGCTTTTCCCCTCATGGTGATTATGATGGCCGGTTGACGTTGGCTGTATGTTTTGGGTAACGTTGGAATCCATGATTACTCCTTTGTTTGATCGTATGAGTGAAAGAAAACGGTGCCGGACGTTTGCGCCGGCACCGTCTTTCGTTGTTTGTTTCCTTATCCTTATTTCGTTACGTTGGCAGCGGTATAACCCTGTTCAGCGTAGTATTTGGCAGCACCCTTGTGTACGGGAACGTTACCGATGGTGGCAAATGCGTTTGCCATATCCATATTTACGGCCAGGGGATAAACGGTGATCATCTCTGCCTTGGATTCCCACAGAGCCTTGGTGATATTGTAGACGGTTTCTTCGTCCAAATCGGCGTCAACGACGTAGGTGGCGGTAACACCGATGGTGTGAACGGGTGCATCGGCTGCGATGAAGCTATATTGGTCGTTCTTAATGGTCTGTTTTGCGTAAACGGCGTACTTACCGTCAATCATGTGGGCATCAATGAATGCCTGCGCGATATCGTCGTCAATACCCAGCAGGTAAATGCCGGCAGTGGTGGTAGCCAACTCGGTGATGGAGGTGGCGGGAGCGCCCGACGTGAAGAAGAAGACGTCCAGCGTGCCGTCCTGCACAGCCTTGGCGGAGTCGGCAACGGAGAGGTTACGAATGGTGATATCGGCGGAAGAGTATGCCTTGGTGGTCTCGTCCTGCTGTACGTCCAGGCCGTATGCACGGAACAGGTCGATGGCGTTGGATTCTACACCGGAACCGGCGGCACCGATGGAAACGCGCAGGTTAGAACCCTTCAGGTCGGCCAGGGAGTTCAGTTTGGTGTTGGGGGCGCAAACGATTTGGATAACTTCGGGATAAACCTGGGCCAGAACGGCAACGTTCTTCACGGCCTTGCCCTCGAAGTTGGAGGTCAAACCGTTGTAGGCGTTAACCATGGTGTCGTTCTGTACGATGGCCATTTTGCACAGGCCGTCGCCGATGGCGTTGAGGGACTCAACGGAACCGCCGCTGGTCATAACGCTGAACTGGTAACCGGTTTTCGTATTCAGCATGGGGGCAACGGTGTTGGTAAAGCTGTAGTAGGTACCGCCCGTACCGCCGGTCTTTACGGTGATATTGGTGGTCGTGCCGCAGGAAGAGAGCAGGCACAGGGAGGAAACCAACAGGGCTGCTACGGTTAAAAGTGTCAATAATTTTTTCATAATGCGTGTACTCCTGCATTGATTAAAATTTTTCCTTCATATATTATCATAAAAGAGCATTTTTTTCAAGCCTTTTTGCGGCTTTTTTGCATATTGTGCAGATGAAATATGCAAAAAACGGTCCCGGGCGGCATTTTCGGCGCTTTTAACGGGTAAAAATGCAGGAACGGGGATGCGTTCCCCCGTGCAATCACGTGCAAATATCCATTGACATCGCCGTGCGGGTAGATTATAATGACGTTGGAACTATTCCGAACGTCCCGCGGCGCACAACGTACGCGTATTGTTGCCTGCTGACGGGATTCATTGATATTAACGAAAAGGGGACTGCTGCCATGGCTATGCAAAACGTATCGTTTTCCGATTCAAAATTCTTTTTGTTTACAACGAAGGGCATTGCCTGCCGCTTAAGTTATACCGGCAATCACGCCTGGCGTCTGCAAAGCACCGACAACGGCGTCTTTGATGACTTCGGTGCCGGGCAAACGTTGGCGCGCGACCTGGGCGAGGAACCCAATTTGACGTTTGAGCCCGTCACCTGCACGGCAGGGCCGAATGAGACGTGGACGCTGACGGCACCCGACGGCAGCCGCGTTGCAATCACGGCGGAACCGCTCTCGCTGCAGTTTTACGCGCCGTCCGGCAAAAAGAGCGCCCTTGTTACCAAGATTTGGCATATTTGGGACCACACGATTTCCGTACAGGGTAAACTGACGCGCGACGAACGCACGTACGGTCTGGGCGAACGGTTTGACCGCCTGAACCAGCGCGGCCGCGAGCTTCCGATTTTTTCCAAGGACGAATGGGCACAGTGGAAAGGTAATTCCTATTGCCCCATCCCGATTATGACGTCTTCCCGCGGTTACGGTCTGTTTTCCAATCGTTTCGAGGGGCAGCATTTCGACCTGGATTCCGGCTCGGATAACGGCTGGCATATTATGCTGCGTTCCGATGCCCCCGTTGACTTGTACGTTTTTGCCGGCGAACGCATACAGGATGCCCTGTACGGCTACAGCGTCGTGACTGGTTTTGCACCCGAGCCGCACGATTGGCTGTACGGGACGCAGGTTTGCCGCTACTCTCCTGATTTCAGCACGCCCGAGGGGATTTATGCCATGGAAAAAGACATGGATGAAAACGATTTCCCCTGGGATGCCATCATCTTGGAAGGTTGGGATACCTACGATCCCCCAAAACTGCAGTCCCTGGCGCAAGTATCCGCCCACCTGCGTGCCCGCGGCAAACGCGTGATGATGTACCAGGCCTGCGGCTTCGGCCCCTGCAATCCCGCCGCGATGGAGGGACTCAAACCCGAATATTTCGTGCGCCGCGCACGTGACAATTCCCCCAATTTGCCCGAGACGGACAGCTACAATCCCATGGACAATCCCAACGGCAACCGCAGCACGCGCCTGTATCTCGACTATACCAATCCGGAAGCCTGGGCTTGGTGGCGTGATAAGATTTGGGGGCCGCTGCTCAAAGAAGCCGGTGTTTGCGGCTGCAAGATTGACTTTTGCGAATTGATGCCCGAAAACGAGCCGCTGGTCTATGCGGACGGCAGCGCAACGGCCGGCTCCCATCAGCGCTATCCCGTGGAATACAATACCTTGATGTAC
The DNA here is from genome assembly GCA_002315325.1 of Clostridiales bacterium UBA1770. Lineage (GTDB taxonomy): Bacteria > Bacillota > Clostridia > Oscillospirales > CAG-272 > UBA1770. The sequence goes on along the minus strand of DCGU01000031.1, from coordinate 15,037 downwards.
CGCCTGTACAACAGCCAGCCCGGCGGTGGTATGAACCTCTCCCGCGGCGGCGGTATCGGCGCCCAGCGCTATCCCTTCCTGTGGGCAGGCGACCAAACGCGTGAGTTCTTCTTCCTGCGCGTGGCATTGCACGCCGTGCTTTCTTCCGGTTTGTCGGGTATTCCCTTTATGAGTTACGATATGTCCGCCTATAAACCCGGTCGCGATCCCGAAACCGACCCCGAGCGCGAGGTATTCGTGCGCGGCCTGGAATACACGGCCTTCTCCGCCAACATTCAAACGCACGGCTCCGTCAAGCGTCCCTACGATTTTGACGCCCCCATTAAGGACCTGTATCGCGCCTACGCCAAAATGCACGACGCCATGCGTCCCTATTTGGTGGAGCAGGGCAAGATTGCCTGCGCAACGGGTGTGCCGCTGATGCGCGCCCTGCCGCTGTGGGATGCCGAGGACCCGATTTGTTTGGATTGTGAGGACGAGTACACGCTGGGCGACGCTTTCCTGGTTTGCCCCGTGCTGGAGCGCACCGACAAACGCGACGTCTATCTGCCGGCGGGCGAGTGGCGTGACCTCTACACCGGCAAAGTATACGCCGGCAAGCAGACGTTGGCGGACGTGGAGGCCCCCCTGTCCCGCATTCCCGTATACGTCAATACCAAGTCCGCGTCGGCTGCTTTGCCCGGTGTGCTGACGGCCATGAAACCGTATTTGGACACCGTTTTATCTGTCAAAGCGTGACGAAAGAAGGACTGTAAGATGAGAATCGTAACGTTCGGTGACAGCGTCACCGAGGGATGTTTTGATATCATCCGCATCCGCGGGGAGTTGGAAATTCTGCGCGACCCCGGCAACGCCTACGGTGCCAAACTCATCAAGCGGCTGCAAAAGGCCTATCCCGATAAAACCTTTGAATTGGTCAATACCGGCATCAGCGGCAACGATACGCATCAGGCACTGGAACGCTTTGATGCGGACGTACTGCAGCGGGACCCCGATCTCGTGATTACGTGCTTTGGGCTGAACGATGCGGGGCAAAACGACGTGACGGGATACGCCGACCGTATGGAGCGCATGTTCGCAGCATTGGAAGAACGGGGGATTCCCACCGTCTTTATGACGCCGAATATGATGAACAAGTACGTGACGCTTGATACTGACGACGTGCTGCTGGAAACGGCGCGCAGCTGCGCCCATATGCAGGATGAAGGGCGATTGGACGTCTATCTCGACGAGGCTAAAGTACGTGCCGCAAAGCACGGCGTCATTGTCGTCGATGCCTACGCCGAGTGGAAACGGCTTGAGTCCTACGGTGTGGACACGACGGCGCTGTTGTGCAACCACATCAATCATCCCAGCCGTAAAATGCACAATTTATTTGCCGATATGCTGTTTGCCGCATTGCAGGCAAACAACCTGATAAAGTGAGAGACGAAAATGAAAATACTGTTGAATCCCAACGAGGAAATCGTTAAAACCGTGAAAGAGGGTTTGAAAGCCCGCGGCGGGTATTGTCCCTGCCGGCGGGAGATGACCGAGGACACCAAGTGCATGTGTCGCGAGTTTCGGGAACAGCTGGCAGACCCGCAATATGAAGGATTTTGCCACTGTATGTTGTATTATAAACAATTGGATGAAAACGAAAAGGGAGGGGAAACCAATGGCTGAAATTACGATTACGAAAGAAAACTTTGACGCGGAGGTCATGAACGAAAGCAAACCCGTGCTGCTCGACTTTTGGGCAACGTGGTGCGGCCCCTGCCGCATGCTCTCCCCAATCATCGCCGAGATTGCCGAGGAGTACGAGGACACGATTAAAGTGGGCAAGATCAACGTGGACGAACAGCCCGAACTGGCCGATGCCTTCCACGTATCCAGCATTCCGCTCGTCGTGCTGATGGAAAAGGGTGAAGTGAAAAAAGCCTCCGTCGGGTACAAACCCAAGGCAGAAATTGAAGAAATGCTCAAATAAAAACAGGCGGGGCCGTTTTGCGGTCCCGCCTGTATCTTTTTTATTAATAACCGAACTTTTCCAGTTCTTTTGCCAGGAACTCTTTGGCCATGATGATATCCTTCTCCGGGGTTTCGCCGCACTCGCGCTCGATGGTTAAGAAACCGTCGTAACCGGCATCGTGCAGGGCAGGGAGATAGGTGTCGTAGTTGACGTCACCCATACCGAGCGGTACTTCCAGCCAGCCGCGCCACTGGGGCAGCGTCAGCCAGTATTCGTCGGGCAGGGTGTTGCGGAACTGCAGAATCTTTTTGCCGCAAATCATAAAGCCGTCCTTGGCGTGGGTGTGTACGACGTATTTGCCGAGGTACTTCAGGGCGTTCTCGGGGCGTTCGTCGATGCACATGGCGAGGTTGGCGGGGTCAAAGTTGACGCGCACGCCGCCGGCACCCAGGCTGTCCAAAAATTCGCCCAGCACCTTACCGGTTTCGGGACCCGTCTCTACGGCGAATGCGGAACCGATGGAATCGGCGTACAGGGCCAATTCACGGCAGGCCTTGCGCATGATTTCCTTGGTCTCGTTTTCTTCTTCGGGCACGTGGCCGATATGCGTGGTAACGACGTTACATTCCAATTTCTTGGCAATGTCCAACACGCGTTTGGACTTTTCTACGTAAATTTTATTCGATTCGGGGTCGGTAAAGCCTTTACCGAAGTCGCCGCAGATGGCGGAGAACACCAGACCGTGGGATTTCACGTAGTCCAGGGCGTATTTCAGTTTTTCATCGGTGACGTTATCGGGACCGAATTCATTGTTGGTTGCATACATCTGCAGACCTTGGATGCCGATTTCAGCGGCTTTTTGAACGCCGCCCTCAAATCCTAAACGGAAACTTTCCAGCATTGCGCCGATTTTCATGGTGTAATCTCCTTTACAAGCGTCCCGGGGGACGGATATTATGCAGGTTGTTGTCATTATACAACGAAATGACGTACTTGTACAGTGGGAAAACGGTATTCGTCTTCTTTTTGTGTAACGTTTTTAAACGTTTTACGTTTTTTGTTTCTTTTGCAAACGGGACAGGACGGCCAGCACGGCAATATTGATCGTCGGGAAAATCATGGCGAAGACGAACGCACCGCACAGGCCCCGGGGGCCGTCGGCAATGACGCCGGCGAGCGAGGGACCCGACAGGCAGCCGATATCCCCGGCAAAGGCCAGGAAGGAGAACATGGCGGCACCGCCCATCGGCAGCGTGACGGCCGCTTCGGAATAGGTGGCGGGCCACAGTACCGCGCAGCCGACGCCGCACACGATACAGCCGCCGAGCGCCAGCGGGGCAAACGGGGCAAAGGCGGCAACAGCATAGCCGCACACGGCAACGGCGCTTGAAATCATCATAAAACGCCGCGCATTGATTTTATGGGCATTGAAGC
>DCGU01000031.1:0-11611 GCA_002315325.1 Clostridiales bacterium UBA1770 | reverse complement strand
CGCGTCACGGCTTCGGCCGCTGAGAACAGACAGGGACCCAGCAGGTCGCCCGCCGCCTTGGTGACGCCGAGCCCGTTTTCGGCAAAGACGGACGCCCATTGCGTCATAATCATTTCGGCAGCGCCTGCCATGGTCATCATGCAGACCAGCAGCCAAAAACGTTTGTCGCACAAAAAGCGGTTAGCCGGGATTTTTTCAGCGTCGGCAGGAAGCTCGTAAATCGGTACCAGACAGTATAATACGGCCGTACACAGCGGCAGGATGGCCCACAGACACGCAACCGTGCCCCAACGGTCCAGGCCCAAAACCGAGAACAACAGCGTTGAAACGGCAATGATCAGCGCCGTGCCCCAGGTGTACATGGAGTGCAGCATGGCCATAGCGCCGCGTTTACTTTTGACGGGGCAGGCCTCCAGCAAGGGGCTGACGACGACTTCGGTGAGCCCGTCCCCCGCAGACAGCAGTAGAATCGCAATGCACAATCCCGCAAACGGGGGCAGAATAAACGGTAAAAAGGAAAAGCAAACAAGGCCCAGTGCGGCTGCCAGACAGGACAAAATGGCCGCCGTGCGGTAGCCGATGCGGCGCAGGAAAAAGGCCGACGTAAAATCCATGGTCAGCTGCGTGCCGAAATTGACGGCAATCAATGCGCCGATTTGCGCGTAGGACAGGCCGAACGTGTTGCAGAACGTGACGTACAACAGCGGCACGTAGTTAAACGTGGCCTGGACGATATAGGTCAAATAACAGGTGAATACGGTGGCCCGCGGCGACTGTATCCGGTGCGTAAGTTTCATAATGCGATGATCCTCTTTGGTTTTGTTGACGTGCAGTGCAGGGAACAAATAATATAGCATTATAACGGTCAACGGGGATTTTGTCAAATACAGATAGAAAAGCGGGTGCAAAATCGCAAAAGATTTTGCACCCGCTTACGTAACCAAAGTAGGTTACGACTGTATTAAAGACGGGGGTATGACGGCTTTCCTTTAGATTTTATAGGAGCTCGACATATCGACGATAACGTTCTCGTTGACCGTCTTTTGATAGGTGGAATTTTTAATTTTTTCCTGCAGCATGTTCCAGAACAAATCCTCGTCCACGGGGAGGTCGACGGGGCGGCCCAGCCAGGAGGACAGGAAAGCAGCGTTGGAAATCATCAGGCCGTTGATACCCTCGGGCCCTTCGGCAACCAGCGCCTCACCCCGCAAAATATGACCGGCAAAGGCAGCCAGTACCTTTTCGTGCTGGTTGGAGGAGGGCTCCACCTTGATTTCTTTCCATTCGGCTTTGGGTTTATCGAAGCCGCCGGGGGCCTCTTTGGTGAAGACGGGCAGTGCCTGCGTCAATTCTGCCACCTTAATCGAGTCGCCTTCACAAACGATTTTGGCCTTCTCCATCGTGATTTCCAGACGGTTGGTGCCGGGGTATTCGCCGGTGGAGGTGACAAAGGTGCCCGTTGCACCGTCGGCGTATTCGGCGTAGATGGTTACGTCGTCTTCGACCTCAATATTGTGCCACATGCCCTCGTGTGCGAACGCCGCAATCTTGGTCGGCATGCCGCAAATCCACTGCCACAGGTCAAGCTGGTGCGGGCACTGGTTCAGCATAACACCGCCGCCCTCACCGGACCAGGTGGCGCGCCACGTGCCGGAATCGTAGTAGGCCTGCGTGCGGTACCACGAGGTGCAGACCCAGTTCATACGCATCATCTTGCCGTATACGCCGCTCTTGACCAGTTCGCGCACCTTGATATACAGGGGATTCGTACGCTGGTTGAACATCATGGCGTAGGTTTTATCACTCTTGGCGGCAGCCTCAATCGCTTGGCGTACCTGCTTGGTGTACACGCCGGCCGGTTTTTCGGACAGCACGTGCAGGCCGTGTTCCAATGCCTCGATGACCATGGGCGGATGGTAGTAGTGCGGTGTTGCCACGGCAACGGCATCGCACAGGCCCGACGCCATCAGTTCCGTTGCATTCGTGAAGCAGGGAATGGCGGGGTTGATATCGTGCGCCTTTTTAAATTTGCTTTCATCTACGTCGCAAACGGCGGTAATTTCAATGTCGGGCAGGCCTCCGTTTTTGTAACTTTCCAAATACGTGCCGCCTTGGTTTCCAAGGCCGATGACACCCAGTCGGCAGTTTATTCATGGCTTTTCTCCTTATCATTTAATGGTCAGATGGATAGATTTATGCGGTAAAATGAAAGTTTTTCGTTAACCGTTAACCGTTAACCATTAACCGGTTTCCTTTTATCGTTTTCACTTGCTGTTTACTGCACGGTAAACCTGCCGTCGCGGAAGATGACGGTAAACTGTCCGCCGCCGACCGTTTCGTCAAACGCGGCGCCGTTTTGCGCCAGCTTGATGACGGCTGTCATACCCTGCGGTACCGTGAAACGGAAGGTGATTGCCTCGCCTTGGCGCTTCCAGGCAACGCGCACTTCACCCTCAGGCAATTTCTGCACGTCGGATGCTGCGTTGAGGTCGGCGGGGGCGTAGGGGGCGAGCAGCAGCGGGACCTTTTCAAAGCGGTTGACCGTGATACCGCCGAAAATGCGGTGCAGGTTGGCGTCGGCCGCAGCAAACATACAATGGCAGCCGCTGCCCCACACGTCGTTGTCGCCGCCTGTCAAATTTTCGGCAACCGTCGTCTGTCCGTTTTCAATCATGTGCATAAAGCCGGGGTAACCGGGCTGCGTCATCAGGCGATACAACAAATCTTCGCGTCCGAATGAACGCATGACCTCGCCGATCAGGCGCTGGCCGAAGATACCGAACTTGGCGTGCCAACCGACCTCCTCAAAAGAAGCCAGTAGGGCGCCGAACGCAGCCTCGCGCTCTTCCGGCGGTACAACCCCGGTATACAGGGCGATGGTCTGTAAGAACTGACCGCCGGCCCCCAGGGTATGCGTGTCTTTGTGATAATACTTTTCATACAAACCGCGCAGCGTTTCACGGCGCATGGTCTCGTATTGTTCGGCCTTGTCTGCGTTGCCCAGCGCTTCTTCCACCTGCGCCGTCAGGTGCAATACCCAGGCGTAAAAGATGCTGCCGAGATAGCAGGGGTTCTGACGATGATTTTCGTCCCCGCAGTCGAACGCGACGCGCTCGGTGCCGTCGGGGTAATCCACTGTGTACCAGTCGCCGAACCAGGCGGGCGCAATCGTTTTGCCCTTGTATTTGTCAAAGTAGCGGGACGGCAAAAGCCCGTCTGCCTCCCGCAGGCCGTTGTAAAATGCGGTATAGGTTTCCAATGCTTCGAGATTGTCCGACAAAATCGTTTTATCCCCGTAGCGGGCATAGGATTCGGTTATCATGATAGGATAGGCAATGGCCCAGTCGATACAGGTCCCCTCGTAGCTTGATTTGTGATCGGGACAAATGATGCCGAACGTCCGGCGCCCTTCATGCCGTTCGCGGCGCATATCGGCCAGGAACGAGGCGTACAGCGCCTGCATATCGAAGTTGTAAATTGCCTCTTCACAGGAAACGCCGGCGTCACCGATCCAGCCTTTGCGCTCGCCGCGCTGCGGGCAGTCCACAGGGGCGCCGACCAGGCATCCAATCTGCGTCTGCGCGTAGGCGCGGTGCAGGCGGTTTAAGGACTCGTTGCTGCAGGTAAAGTCACCCGTCGCGGCAATATCGGAATGGAGTTCAAGTTTGGCGACAGAAATGACGCGCACGTCGGGGGAGGAAACCGTGAGGCGGCAATAGCGAAAACCGTGCCAGGTAAAGCGCGCCTGCACCGTGTCGCATTCGTCGCCCGTCAGCGTGAAGATATCGGTGTTGAGCGAACCGCCGCCGGTACAGGACAGCTCGTTCAGGTCGCCGTCGGCGTCAAGGTACTCGGCAAAGTGCAGCGTGACGGTATCGCCTTTCTTACCGGCAGCGGCAATGCGCGCCACGGCCGTGCCGTTCTCCCCAAAGTCGTATACGGTGCCGCCCGATACCGTCCAAGAATCCACGGGGGCGATTTCCTTAACGATGCGGACCGCGGGGGATTCGTCGGGGATGAGCACGTCGGTGGGGGCAACGGCCGGCTGCGGCACTTGCCAATCGGCGTCGTCATAACCGTTTGTCATCCAGTTTTTCGGCAACAGGTTGAGGTCGGCTTTTTCCCCGTCGTAAATGCAGCTGTGCGTCACGGTACCGTGGGTCACCTTCCAGGTGTCCCGCTCGGTCCCGATGAAAAACGGCGTCCCATCCGCGGTTGCGCCTTCGATTTGCGCAATCAAACGCGGGTTGCCGTAATAGGCCTGCTGCCAGCCCCAGAATCTTTCTTTGCCCGTGAACCAGCCGCCGCAAACCTCGACGGCAATCAGGTTTTCCCCTTTTTGCAAAAGGGGCGCTATGTCGTAGACGTTGTAGCGGGTATAGCGGAAATAGTCGGAAACCAGCGGCGCCAATACCCGCTTTTCATCGGGTTTCACACCGTTAATCCACACCTCGTAAAAACCGAGGCCGCAGATGGACAGCGTCGCCTTTTCGGGTGCAGATGCCAGGGTAAACGTTTTACGGAAAACGACGGAGCCGTTCTCCATATGGGCGTAGGCCGGGTCGCCGTGCCAGGTCTCCACTTCTTCGTTTTCATAGGGTTTATTTTTCCACGGCACGTCTGTATCGGCGTGCGCCAGGGCAATCCATTGTGCGTTTTCAAACATAATTATTTTTCCGTCCATCCAAAGAATTTTGCGGTGAAATCGGCCACGCGGCCGTTGATGACGCCGAGCAGCGCCCTGTCGCGCTCGTTACCGAGATAGGCGCCTTTGATGGCGCGCCCCTCCTCGAAGCACAGCTCGTCGTGGAACGGGAAGTAGTTTTCAAGCAGGAATATGGCAAAAACGGTGAGGCGGTAGGTGCCGACAACGTCGCCGACCATGCCGGCACGGTGGGTGACGGCCACACTGTAGCCGCCGCGAATCGCCTCGGCAAATCCGCCCATTTCCTTATTTTCGGCAAAGATGATCGTATAGGCCTTGTTGAAGTCGCTGGCGTAATCCCAGTTGTGCACGCGGCGGTGCGCATCGTCCACGCCGACGACAGGCAAAAAGATGCCTTGTGCCCGCAGGTCGTTCCAAAAGGCCACCTGGCGGTTGGCGTCGGTGCAGTCGGGGTCGTCCTGCCCGTGGATGATTTCCACGGCGTCGAACAGTTTGGTCTGCATCATATACCGCAGCATGGCGTTGGAGGTGTTGTTGGCGTCGTACTCCCAAAAGGGATGCGCCGCGATGGCAATGCCGCCGTTTTGGTGAATCGTATCGGCAATCCATTTACGCCAAGCGAAATCGAGCGGCTCGACGCCGGCGGGCAGTTTGTCGGCGTATTCTTTTGCCGTTGCTGTCACAATCGCATTGACCTCTGCCTCGTGACGGTGGTAGTAGGCGTCCAGGCCGATTTTATCCTCAAGCAGGGCGCCGACGTTGATCGCATGGATGTAGGCGTTGGGCACGTGCACTTCCTCACCGTAATACAGCGCCATTTCCATGGGCAGTTCCTTGGTATGCTCGATGGCATAGACGGAACCGTCCGTTTTGTGGTGGTCGGTGATGGCCAGGTAGTCGTAGCCGGCCTGGCGGTACAGTGCGGCGGCAATCACGGGGTCCTCGTGTCCGTCCACCGAACAGCAGACGTGGCAATGCGTGTTGCCGCGCATGGGGATGCGGTTCCGTAAATCCTCCGCAGCGGCAAAGACTTTGCAGTCGGCCACGCGGTCGCCGTTTTCTTTTAATAGGCGGAAAGTATAGATTTCCTCACGGGGCAGGGTATACGTGAAATGCAAAATGCCCTTATCATCGGATTGAACCGTGATTTCGGGATAACAGCCGTCGTCACCGATGCACAGCGTTTTTGCCGTGGCAATTTCCTCCTGCGGCAAAAAGCGCACGCGGTAGGTTGTATTCTTTTCCAATGCGGTTTCTATCCCGACACCGTTCATCACGAAGGCGGTCGGTTCGTTCACGGGCGCCACGCGGGGAAACAGGGCGTAATCCACGATTTTGGGGCGGATTGGCATCAGTTCCATAGGTCTTCCTCCAAGGTTTTTTCTTTGGAACCATTATAAAACAAACCGCTGCATATGTAAAGGGCAAATCCGTCGCGGTTCAAGAATCCCGCGTCGTCTTGTTTTTTTGCACCATAAATGATATAATGCAAACAATTATAAGCCGCATTGGCGGCATCGGAGGGTATTATGTCAAAGTTTCAGTTTATTCATACCTATTTACCCGGTACCTTCGAGGGGTTGGAAAAGAGCGGCCTGTGGCGTGAATGCGACGGTTTAAAAATCATGCACAAAAACTATTTTTCGCCCGACCGTCAGTTCAATGAAATCTGCGCCCCGGGCAGCCCGCTGTTCCGGCTTTTGGAGGAACGCCGCTGTGTCTTCTACGTCGACCGGTACCAGGGCGGTATCGCCATGCCGTACGCGTACGACTACGACCCGGCAAAAGTGCAGGCCCTGGCAGAGCTGCTCGGTGACAATTTCTGGGGCTTCCAAATGCACGAATGGGCGTCCAACTACCGCAGCGAGTCCTTCCGTGTCAAAGAGGCAATTGAAAAATACAGGGCGGAAAAACCCGATGCCCCCATGGCGGACTTCTGGGCGGAAAAGACGGAAGCCGTCAAAACGAACTGTATGGCGCTGTTTACCGAGGCACATTCGGTGGAAGAATGGTCGCATATGCAGTACCCCGAAACCCCTGCCGCGTTTATGGAGGGCGTGAAAAAACTGTGGCATAAGCGCGCCGACACCCTGCGCGCCCCCTTACTTCCCGCGGACAGCTTTTTTATGTCGCATAAAATTACGATTGCCGGCGGGGCCAAGCGTCTGTTGCCCGAGATAGGCTGGCAGATTCCCCATATGCGGTGGCAAATCCCCTACACGCGCGGTATGGCGCGCGCGGCCGGTATCCCCTTCGGTGTTTACTACGAGAGCTGGTGTTCCGAGCAGGGACGTGAATTGACCATTCCCTACACGGTCGATACCTACCGTAACGAATGGTACGAGGATGACCTATTGGAATCAGTACGTAAACGCACGGACGGCAAGCCGGAAAACGGGGGAAGTTCCCGCTCCCTGCAGGAACGCGCCTGGGTTTATTCGTATTTTGCCGGGGCGTCGGCCATGGGCGAGGAGTACGGTATTTGCAACACGTTTACCGATTACAAGGATTTTGCGTTGAGTGCCTATGGGCAGGTGAAAAAGAACTTTTTGGATTTCACCGAACGCTTCCCGGATTTGGGTACCCCGTACGTGCCGTTTGCCATCGTGCTCCCGGCAGACTACGAACTGTTGACGCTGGGCGACCGCGAAGACGAGTACTTGCACTATCCTTTGTCGTTGTACGATACGGCTTATGCCGAAAAGGTGCGCCTGGTGAAAAAGACGCTGGAGACGCTCTTGACCGATAAAGACAGCGGCATTACCCGCATGGGCAACGACCCGCACGTGCTGCAGAACGGCAAGTATCCTGACGTCTTTGATATCATCCACGCCGATATGCCGGCGGCCATTGAAAAATACCCCTTTCTCATCGACGCCACGGGCGATCCCGCTTTCCGCGCCAAGTACGGCGACCGCATCGTGCCGCTTTCCCGCGTGCAGACCGTGCTTTCCATGGTCATGCCGGCGACGGTCGGCGGCAATCTCCAGTACGCCGTCAACCGCGATCAAAACGGTTGGCTGCTCATGATTTTGAACAACAACGGCGTCGATCGTACGCCGGCCGAGGGTGACGTGCAGCTGCCTGCGGCGCGCACGACGGCCCAAATTATGCCGGGTACCATGAATTGCATTCGCCCCGAAAAGCTGGCCGGCAGCGGACGGCTGCATACCGACGGCGGCAGCGCATCGGTGACGCTGGGCGCCGGCGAGTGGATACTCGTGCGCATCTGACAGCGGATAGCGAATAGCGTATAGCAAATAGCAAATAGCGAATAGAAGCAGTCGAGAGCGGCGGGCATGACGGCCCGCCGCTCTGTTTCTTCTTATTGTCAAAAAATATAAATAATGTTATAATGTATAACGCATTATGTAACACATATCACCAAAGAAAAGGAGGCGGCCGAAGATGCAGCAGGGCAGAACGTTTCGTACCATTCTCGCCTTTCTCTATACGTTTTATCTGTTGGCCGTGTTTTACCTTTTGTTTGTGAGCAATCGGGGCGGCTATTGCGGCCTCAATCTGCAGCCGTTCTATACGATAAACAATTATCTGCGGGCCTGGCGCAACGACACTGTGAATAAAAGTATCGTCATTCGTAATCTCGGCGGCAATTTTTTGCTGTTTATGCCCATGACGTTTTGTCTGCCGCTGTTGCGCACCAAAAAACGCCGGTCGTTATTGTGGGTGATTGTTACGGCATTTCTGATTGCCGCTGTGGAAGCGCTGCAGTACCTTTTGCAGGTGGGCAGCTGTGATATCGACGATTTTATCCTGAATTACGCCGGGGCACTCATAGCGTACCCCTTCGGTCTTGCAGCCGCATGGCTTTGCCGCAAATTGTTTGAAAACGGGGGGAAACGAAAAAATGAAAATCAGTAAAGCGCGCCGCGTTTTTCACAAAGTGTTCTATGCGTTTCTCGTTTGTTTGATTACGCCGTATTTTTTGACGGTGGGACGCTATCGTTGGAAGCGCTACCGTCCGCAGGCCAAGAATTATTTGGTCTTGGTCAACCACAATACCGACTACGATTTCTTCCTGACAGGGCTTGTTTTGGGACGGCAGATGTACTTCGTGGCGAGCGAACATATTTTCCGACAGGGATTTGTGTCAAAACTCATCAAATTTTTGGTGGATCCCATTCCGCGCCGCAAGGGTGCCTCGGCCGACGAGACGGTACAATTGATTACCGAGCGTCTGCAGGCAGGGTGTAACGTCTGCATGTTCGTCGAGGGCAACCGCTCCTTCTTCGGGGAAACGGGCTGGATTTCGCCCGCCAATGCGCCGCTTGTCCGCAACAGCGGTGCGGCCCTGATTACCTGTGCGCTGCACGGCGGGTATTTCGTCAATCCCCGTTGGGGTAAAACGCAGCGCCGCGGCCCCATGTGGGGCGAAGCCGTGCGCGAGTACAGCCCGGAAGAATTGTCGCGTATGACGGACGAGGAAATTCTTGCCGCTATCCGCGGCGACGTTTACGTCAGCGCCTACGGTGACCAAAGCGTAAAAAAAGCAGCCTACCGTTGTAAGGCACCTGCCGAATCCCTGGAAACGGCGCTCTTCGTTTGCCCCGTCTGCCATCGTTTTTCCACGCTGCACAGCCGCATCAACACGCTGTCCTGTGCGTCCTGCGGCATGACCGTTACGCTGGATGATTACGGTACATTTACGGGGACGGAGACGTCACCCGCGCCCTTTACCACCATTTTGGATTGGTCACGCTGGCAGCAGGACTATTTGACAAAACTGCTGCCCACTGTTCAAACAACCGACGAGCCGCTCTTCGGTGACGACGGCATTCGTCTGTCCCGCGTGACGCCGGGGCAGGGGACGGAAACGCTCCTGACCGGGCGCCTTGCGCTGTATGCGGACAGACTCGAGGTGCGGGACGGGGACGATCGTTTCTCGTTTGCCCTTTCGGATATTACCAAGTTGTCCATCGTTCGCCGTGACTCGATTTTATTCACCGTACCGGATGGGTACTATGAACTCAAATCCGAGGTTGCCTATGCGGCATTAAAGTATTTGATGTGCTGGCGCCTGCTGTTGGGCAAGGCCTACGTATAACGCATTTTTTATATCATCAAACGACGGACAATCGTCCGTACGAAAGGATTTGCTTACATGGAATTGGAACAACCGCAGCAAACGCAAAAAAATACACCCGTGAAAACACCTTGGCGCGACAGACTGGGTGAGATCCCCTTTTCATTGACCTATGAGAACAATACCGTGTTCGAGGCCATGGAAAAAATAGCCCGCAAGACCCCCCGTGCCATTGCGTTTGATTTTGCGGGAAAGTCCACGACCTACGGTGCATTCCTGCGCGCCGCCGAACGCTGTGCCGCCGCCCTTGACGCCATCGGTGTGAAGCAGTGCGACCGCGTGACGGTCGCCATGCCCAACTGTCCGCAGGCACTCGAATTGCTGTATGGACTCAGCCGCATCGGTGCCGTGGCCAATATCGTGCATCCGCTCTCCAGCGAAAAGGAAATGGAATTTTTTCTTTGCGATGCCGGGTCCGAGACGATTTTGGTGCTGGATGCCTTTTATCCCAAGATAGCCGCTATTCGTAACCGTACGCCGCTGAAACGCGTGATTGTCACGAGTATCGCCGACGTGCTGAACCCCCTGCAAAAAATCGGATATGCGCTGACCGAAGGCAAAAAAGTAAAAAAGATACCGCGCTTTGACAACGTGCTTTCCTGGCATAGATTCAAAGCGCTGGGCAGGAAAAGAGAAGCCCCTGCTGCGGGCACCGACGGTGCGGCACCGGCCGCCATTTTGTATTCGGGCGGCACGACAGGCGTGACCAAAGGTATTCTTTTGTCTAACTACAGCTTTAACGCGCTGGCCAAGCAGATTATCGCCACAAACCCGATGTTCACCCCCGGCGACAAAATGCTGGCGGCCATGCCGCTCTTCCACGGATTCGGCCTGGGTGTTTGTGTGCACGCCATGCTGACGCACGGCGGCCGCTGCCTGTTGGTACCGCGCTTTACGCCCGAAAGTTATGCGCGCCTCATTTATAAAGACCGTTGTAACTTTATTGCCGGCGTACCGACGCTGTACGAGTCGCTCCTGCATAACAAGGAAATGGAGGGCAAGGACCTCTCCTGCCTCAAGGGGGTCTATTGCGGCGGCGACGTATTACCGATAGAATTGAAAAAGAAAATCGATGCGTTTTTGCGTGAGCACGGTGCACCCGTGCAGGTGCGCGAGGGGTACGGTGCGACGGAAAGCGTCAACGCCTGCTGCCTCACGCCCCCGACCGAATACCGCGAGGGCAGCATCGGCTTCCCGTTCCCGGATACCTATATTAAAATCGTCAAACCCGACACCGAAGAAGAAGTGCCGCTCGGCACCGACGGGGAAATTCTGTTGACCGGGCCTACGCTCATGACGGAATACGTCGGCAAACCCGACGAAACCGCCAAGGCGTTGCGCCGCCATGCCGACGGGTTCACCTGGCTGTACACCGGTGACCTCGGTATGATGGATGCGGACGGCTTCGTCTATTTCAAAGGACGCCTCAAACGCATGATTGTTTCGTCCGGTTACAACATTTATCCTGCACAATTGGAAAACGTTTTCGATGCCTGCCCCGAGGTGGAACGCAGCTGCGTCATCGGCGTGCCAGACCCCTACAAAATGGCGCGGCCCAAAGTCTTCGTCATTTTAAAGCCGGGTTTTGCCAAATCCGAGGCGACCAAGAAGGCTATTTTGAATAGGGCCGCCAAGTCTATTGCCCGGTACGCTATGCCCAAGGAACTGGAGTTCCGCGATGAGTTCCCCAAAACGCAGGTCGGCAAAGTCGCCTACCGCGTGCTGGAAGAAGAGGAAGCCGCCAAACGGAAGGTAAATTGACCGCAGCGCAAAGTGCCCCCGCAATGAATACGAGTTTTATGGCAAACAAATAACCAAAGGTAACCTCTAAAAATTCACAT
>DCGU01000082.1 GCA_002315325.1 Clostridiales bacterium UBA1770 | reverse complement strand
TGCAACTTGCTATTGCAATTTACGGTTAAAATAATAACGTGATTTTTAGGGAGAAAAACCAGCGGTTTTTCATGCAAAAACTATCCCCGTTTTCACCCCTTGCAGTACTTGGGTACAGCTCCCGGGGCGAAGAACGGGGATTCCTACACTTTTTTCTCGGCGCCTTGGCTTGATAAAAAAGGCATGACGGGATTGCCTCGTCGGCAAAAGAACTCCTTCCACCAACTACGTTGGTCCCCCTCCCTCCCCGATGGCGGCTTGGAGTTACATAGCCACGGAAGAGGAATCTCCAACGAACGCTTACTCATAAAAAAGGCAGGAACGGTAAATTCAACCGTTCCTGCCTTGTTTTTTTCGCCGTGGTCCAACGACCGCCGCCGCTTATTTCATATACTTTTCTTTATACACTGCCGAATGTTCAATCAGGCAGAGACGAACGCCGTTGGGGTCAACAATAAACGTTTGGCGGCCGACCGACGTCGGAATGATGGGCGTAATGGGCTCGCAGCCGTGTTTTTTCAGTTCGGCCAGCGTCTCGTCCAAGTTGTCAACGTCGGTGCCGATGGAATAAAAGCCGCCCTCAAACATTTTGCCCTCGATGAGTTCCACGCTGGCGCCGTCAGTTTCCATAATGGTGATGGCTGCGCCGTTGGGCAGGTCGACGTGATACCCCTCTTTAAAACCGAGCGTGTCCCGGTAAAATGCCACGGATTCTGCCAGATCCTTGACGATGAGCGTTGCGTACTGTACCTTGATCATAGTGTTGTACTCCTTCGTATTTATTTTATTAATCAATTGTAAAACTGCGTTTTACAATTGGAAACCGCGCGGCGGGGTTACGCGCGCTTATCGCCGCCCTCAAAAATCGAAGATTTTTGAAGCTCCCCTCGGCGCGCGGACTCGCTTTGCTCGTCATAAAGGTGTTTTTTCGGCGGCAAAGCTGCCGAAAAAACGAATTTAACGATATACTTCTGACTTTTACAATTGACTGAATTATTTTATTTTTATTACTCATTTAAAAGTGCCGGCGGCACTTTTTTTCCTCAACGTGACCGCAGGTCACATTTCACACGCCGCAGGCGTATTTCACGCACGCAGAGCATTTCACAAATCCCAATAGGGATTTATTTCACCGAAAAGCGGCGGGAATTCGTCGGCCGCTTTTCACAGCCCTATACTGGCTAGGGAAAAAGGTGACAGAATCGTCTTTCTTCACCCCGTTAGCTGTACAATAGTACTGCGAGGGGTGAAAACGGCGATAGGAAAAGCCCGTCTTTTTCTGCTATTTCTTAAAGGTTATTTCCGATATTATCAGGCGACATATGTTGTACCTGATAAAACTCATTAATCTATTATGCTTTTCCGGTCGGCGCTTTTTTTACAGTTCGTCCGTGTGGTACGCACGAGTGTCAGCGTATGCGCCTTCAAAGTCTTTCACCTGCACCCTGAAGAACGGCACGCCGTCCGGCAGCGTCACGTCCACAACAGTAACGGGTTGTTCCTGCGACCCGAACGTGGTGCGCGTGTTGCGGTCGCCCCAGGTAACGGATACCTTTTGGGCGGGGCTGCACTCCACGTGCACACGATTACCGTCGATAGTCAGCGCTTTGATTTCGGGGCCCATGGACGAATAGAAGTCGCCGTTCTCCAGCGCCTTGATGACGGCGTCGTAGGTCAACTCTTTGGCCAAAATCATGGTGAACCCGCCGAAGGAATCCGAGGACGGGTCGTCAAGCGGTACGGGGTTGTGGTTATCGTCCGCGCTGTGGCAATAGATGCGGTGACCCTCGCGGCACAACCGCTCGTACAGGGCGCCGTTGTATTCGTTCAGCTCGCGATAGGCACCGAAGTTGCACATCTCCATGCTGAAAAAGCCGCGATATTGGGAGATTTGTTCGTAGGTTTCCAGCGACCACACGGGATGGTTGAGCGCGCACAGGTAGCCGGCCTCGTTGGCGGCGGCGACAAAGCGGTTGATATAATCAACCGTGTAGGCGCGGTCGGTGGGACCGACCTTGATAAATGCCGCACGCACGGCGGGATCTTTCGCGTATTTGCAGCACTTGTCCACAAACCCGATATAGGGTGTGACGTTCTGCTTTTTGGCAAACAGGTTAATATGAATCTCAGGTTCAAACGGCCGGCTGACGCAGTCCTCGTTGCCGCGGATATACGCCTCGTACCCGGAAAGCATCAAAAAGTCCGGCAGGTCCAGGTCGGCGTGGGACTTGGGATACTCGTGGTCGGAAATGCAGAGAATGCTGTAGCCGTGCGCGCGATAGGCATCGCGCATTTGTTTCGGCGTCAGGCACCCGTCCGACAGATTGGTATGGCTGTGCAGGTTGGCCTTGTATTGCGGTGCCCCCGCAGCGATGAAAGTTTGCGTTTGCATGCGAAACGTTCTCCTTGGCGGAAATTATATAATATCAATATCATTATATCACATATTGCCGTACAGGTAAAACAAAAATCGGAAGATACGTTATTCCCGTATCTTCCGTTTTATTATTTTATATGCTTGGGCGACGAGAAAAAGTGCAGGAATCGTTGATATTCCCCCTGCAAGCTGTACCTGCGTACTGCGTAGGGGGAAGCAAGGGGTTCCCCGCAACGAACGTAGAGCAGCTGTGGGGGTTCCCGAAGTCAACGATAGTTTTTGCATGGAAATCCGCAGGATTTCCAACATTAGATAAACGTCATTATTTGTGCAAACTATAAGATAAAATCGACCAACAATGTTTCTGCTTATTTACTAAAAATCTAATTGCAAAAACGATCATGCCTTTTTATCTAAGCCACACAACAAAAAAGCGCGTGCGGACTCATACTCTGCCCGTGCCTTCTCCGCGGCCCGGCCGTTCGGGTCGAACTTTTTGGACTTGATGCCGCGCAGCATGATATTTTTGGGCGTCTCCTCCGGGTCGATGAGTTCCAGTGCGGTCACTTCGTATCCGTTAGCTTCCAACAATTTCAGGCGCATGGCGTCGGTGGCGGCGTCACACAGCTTTTGCCGCAGCATGGAATAGTCCGCAATGAACGACAACGCATCGCATTTGAGATTATGGTTGAGCCAGTGGTGGCAGCAGGGCGTGGACAGAATCAGGTCGGCCCCCCAATGCATGGCACGCTCCAGCACCAAATCCGTGGCAATATCGCAGGCGTGCAGGGACAGCACCATGTGCACGTGCCCCGTCGTTTCGTATTTGCCGACGTCGCCGCAGGTAAAGGTCAGCCCCGTAAAGCCGACTTTTTTGGCCACGCTGTTGCAATAGTCCATGACGTCGGGTTTTAAATCGACGCCTTCCATCCGCACGGTGCGGCCCTTCATCACGGCAAAGTAGTGATACACGGCGAAGGACAGATAGCTCTTGCCGCAGCACAGGTCGCAGATATGGAGTTCGCCCTGTTGCGGGAGTTTATCCTCCACGTCGCGGATGAGTTCCAGGAAGCGGTTGATCTGGCGGAACTTGGGCTGCTTTTTATCGTGCACGCGGCCCTTTTCATCGCTGACGTCCAGCGCCTTTAAAAAAGGTTCGTCGCCCGTCAAAATGCGGTTCTTTTCCTTATCGTTGCCGGTGCGGACCGTCACGGTAGCGGCGTCTGCAAGGGACGCACGCGCGGCGGTTTCGCCGATTAATACCGAGTGGCCGGCCGCATTACGTTTATATTCGCACGACCCGCTTGCCAACAGGATATTTACCTGCCCCCAGACCTGCAAAATCTCCCCCAAACGGGCAATCAGTGTATCCGGGGCATCATTGTGCTGCCGCGCCTTGTTGTCCGCATAGAAGGTCTCGGTTTGCCATACGCGGCTGCCGCCGATGATGCAGGGGGTCAGCGTTGCCTTGACAACCGTCTTATCCGTCGGTTTGGAAAAAACGACGCGCTTGAGTTTCCCGGCAGCGTCGGCATCGGCAATGAGCGCCGCTGCCTTTTCCTCGGGTGAGAGTATCTTATTTGTCATAGCCGGCCTGACGCACTGCATTCTTCAGTGCTTCTTCCATAGTGGGCACGTCGGAGGCAACAACGACGGCGTTTTTATTTTCCAGCGAAACGGCAACGGACACGACGCCCGGTACCTTTTCCAGTGCTTCCTTGACGTGGGCCACGCAGTGCATGCACATCATGCCGGGCGCGGCAATCGTAAATTCTTTGGTCATTTTATCTTCCTCCAAAACGTTAATTTGCCATTGATTCTCTATTATATTATCCGTCAACGCCGCCACGGTGTCAACCGTCACGGGGCATTTTTCTTTGGATTTGCGTTGTTTTCCATAGGAGGATAACCGCAGGGCGTTACAGACGACGGTGACGCTGGACACGCTCATACAAAGCGACGCCAGCATGGGCGACAGAGATATTTTCCACAGGGGATAGAGCGCACCGGCGGCAATCGGAATACACAGGGCGTTATACCCCAGTGCCCAAAACAAATTTTGTCGGATAATGCGCATGGCTTTTTTGGACAGCCCCAGTGCCTGCGGCAGGGAAGTCAGCGATTTGCCCGTCAGTACGAGGTCCGCACTGTCCACCGTGACGTCACGGGCGGAATCCACCGCGGCACCGACGTCGGCACTGACCAGCGCCTGTGCGTCGTTGATGCCGTCGCCGACCATCATCACGACGTCCCCGTTCCGTTTGGCAGATACGATGAAATCGGCCTTATCCTGCGGCAACAGCCCCGCCCGCACTTCATCCAAGCCCAACCGATTGCCGACGGCCTGCGCCGCCGCACGTGCGTCACCCGTCACCATCACGGTGCGTATCCGCATGGCGTGCAGGGCACGAATAACTTCGGTGCTTTCGGGTTTGGGAGCATCGGACAGCCCGAGAAGACCCGCAAACGCACCGTCACAAGTGACGTACAGCACGGTCTCTCCGTTTTTCTGCAAGGCA
Organism: Clostridiales bacterium UBA1770; assembly: GCA_002315325.1. Taxonomy (GTDB): domain Bacteria; phylum Bacillota; class Clostridia; order Oscillospirales; family CAG-272; genus UBA1770. The sequence goes on along the minus strand of DCGU01000082.1, from coordinate 28,340 downwards.
TCGCAAAGTGCCGTATCGGCGTCAGACAGGGCAGGGACGTTTTTGCCGACGAACCATTTTTGTTCGTGAATCATACCGCCGACGCCGACAGACGCCTCCGCGTTCACGTCGCTGACGGCGGGCAGGGCATCCCGGTTTGCCGTATTTTCATACGCCGCGGTTACCGCCTGTGCCAGCGGATGATTGGAATATTGTTCCAAGGCGGCGGTGTTTTGCAAAATTTCCGTTTGTGTAAAAGGTGCGGCAGCGTATACCGTGTGCAGCGTCGGACGCCCCTCTGTCAGCGTTCCCGTCTTATCCAAAAAGACGATATTGACGGCGGCACAACGTTCCAACGCGGCTGCATTGCGGAATAAAATACCCAACTCGGCGCCGCGTCCTGCGGCAACCGTCACAGCCGTCGGTGTAGCTAACCCCAGCGCGCAGGGACAGGAAATCACCAATACGCATACGGCGTTTTTTAACGCCGCAGAAAAGGCAACGCCGGCAATTAACCATAAAACTAAAGTTAAAAGGGAAATTCCCATGACAACGGGCACGAAAACAGCGCTGATTTTATCGGCAAAACGGGCCACGGGCGCGCGTGAGGCGGCTGCATCGGACAAAGCGTCCAGCATTTTGGACAGCGTCGTCTCTTTACCGGCGCGCGTAACGCGTATTTCGACGTACCCGGACGACAGTACCGCGGCCGTATACAGCTGTGCCCCCGGCATTTTATCCACCGGCATACTCTCGCCGGAGAGGGCCGATTCATCGGCAGTGCCGCCCCCGGCAATCACAATACCGTCGGCCGGCACGCGGTCCCCGGCATATAAAACGCAGATATCGCCCGGCTGCAGATTTCGGCTGTCAATCGTTTGCAGCGTACCGTCGGGTAATTTGATAACGGCGGTATCGGGCGCCAAGGCAGACAGGGCGGCAATGGCGTTGCCGGCTTTATGCGAAGCGCGCGCTTCCAGCATTTTACCCAGCGATACCAGCGTGACGATCGTTGCGGCCGATTCCAGATACAGGGATTCGCTCAGCGTGCGGGCGCCTGTCAGATCGCCGTTTTTCTGCAGAATCCAAACGTAAACCGTACCGCACAAACCGTACAGGAAGGCGGCGCCGGAACCGACGCAAACTAATGAATTCATATTGGGCGCCCCGTGAAACAGGGCGGAAAAGCCGTTGCGGAAAAAGGCAAAATTAATGCGCAGCACCGCGGCAGCCAAAAGCAGCTGGAGCAGGGCGTAGATACCCCGCTGTGCCGTCAAAACGGCCGGCAGCGGCAGTTTCAGCATCGGGGCCATAGAAATACCGACCAACAGGGCACAAAGCAAACAGGAGGCAATAAAACGGCTCCTGCGTTCTTTTTCTTCCCGCTTCTGTATTTGTTCATTGCGTAAACGTTCTCCGTCCGCGTCCGTTGCGGGTTTGGCACCATATCCGGCGGCCTGTACGGCGGCACAGATTTTATTCGTGATTTCACTGTATTGCGCATCCGATACTGCCCCGGGGAGCGTTACCGTCAGCCGCGCCGTTAACAGGGAAGCGACGACGGCGTCTTCCCGGTTGACGTTTTCAGCGTTTTCATCCTGTGGAAAATATAATTGCAATACGCTGCGTGCGGCGCGTTCCACGTGACCGATACAGGCGGCACAGCTCATGCCGGACACGGCAATTTTTATTTTTCTTTGCGTTTGATTTTTAACGTACATTGTCTGCGCCTCCTTTTATAATCAATTGCAAAACAACGTTTTGCATGAACAGACTGCATCTCGTTTTGCATTGAAAATGCCTGTTGAAAACGCGTATTGCATCTGTCGAACCGCATTCTGTTTTCGTTTTCATGCAGCCGACGTTGGTGTTTCAGTGCTTCATTATACCCTTGAAGAGCAGCTTAATTGTTAATTTTTTGTAAATATTTTATAATTTATAAAATGTGATTGTAAAATTATATATATTATGGTATAATATCGTATTATATGTACGCCGAAAAATACGTATTTTTGTGTATATGGGAGTTTTCTTTTTTAGGGGGTAGTGTATGTCATATGCAGAGGACATGAATCAGGTATGGCAAATGGTCGTTGAGCGTTTCCGCCAGGAAATGAAGGATTCTTCCTCCACCTGGAATTTGTGGATTGCCGACGTAAAATGTATCGATTACGACGACGTCAATAAAATCGTAACGCTTGCCTGCTATAACGGTTTAAAAGTATCGGTGTTCCGCAGCAAGTATTTGGAAAAAGCCACCGCATATTTAATCGAACTGCTTGGGTTTGACGTTACGGTAAACGCTGTTGTGGACCCCAATCATAAAACCCCTGTTCTTTTGCCGGATGAGGATGAAGAGCCGGAAGAACCGAAAAAAAGCGTTGCCGCCGCCATGGGCAACGAAATCAATCCCTACAATTTCAAATACACGTTTGATAACTTTATCACAGGTTCCACCAACAAATTTGCGCATGCCGCCTGCCTCGCCGTTGCCGATCACCCGGGGGATTCCTACAATCCGCTGTACATTTACGGCCCGTCGGGATTGGGCAAAACGCACCTGCTGCGCGCCATTATCAACGAATTAATGAATAAAAAGCCCGGGCTCAAGGCCGTTTACGTCAAGAGTGAAGATTTTCTAAACGAAATGGTGGATGCCCTGGCCAAAAAGAAAATGAACGAGTTCCACAACAAGTACCGCAAATGCGACGTTCTTTTGATGGACGATATTCAGTTTATCGACGGTAAGGAAGCCACACAGGACGAATTCTTCCATACCTTTAACACCCTGGCGGATAACCGTAAACAGGTTATTTTAACCTCGGACCGCCCGCCCAAGGACATCAACCAATTGGCAGACCGTCTGCGTTCCCGTTTTGAATGCGGCCTGATTGCCGATATTCAGCCGCCGAATTTGGAACTGCGCATCGCCATTATTAAAAATAAGGCGGATCAAATTCAAATCAAAGTTCCGGAAGACGTTTTAAATTATTTGGCCGAAAATCTGATGAGCAATATCCGTCAGATTGAAGGCGCCATTACCAAACTCAGCGCGCTTTCCATGGTTTCCGGCGAACCAATCAGTATCGATATGGCCAAAAACTGCATTATGGAGCTGCTGGGCGGTGCCGAACCCGTCAACGTCACCATTGATAAAATCTTTAAAGTGGTGGAAAAACGATTTGGGGTCACCAAGGACGCCATGCTGGGTGAAAAGCAGAGCAAAGACGTGGCCCTGCCGCGTCACTACGCCGTTTATTTGATTCGTAAAATCACCAGCATGTCCTTCCCCAACATTGCCAAACTGTTTAACCGCGACCATTCCACCATCCATTCCTCCTTTAATCTGATTGACAAAAAAGTCAAACTGGAGCCGGAAGTTTCCGTTGAAATTACCGCCATGCTGGATGAAGTGAAAAATATCACGATTTAATCTCGTATAACGGTACGGTTCACCCGTAAAAAACGGGTTATTTTCACAAAATATTAAACTGTTTTTTTAACAGATGAAAACCGTGTGGAAAATTGCCCGAAACCTGCTTACGTTTTCCCAAACGCACGTTTCGGCAACGACAAAAACGTTATGTGCGACAATCGTTTTTTAACAGTTGAAAACTTTTGACGCACGTTTGCGGAAAACGGTGACGCAGGTCGCGTTTATCCGCCTGCAACGGCAGTTTTCCACAGAAAAACGCCCTGTTTTTTCCACGGTCCGGTCTCCCTTACGCGCATACGTCTCCCGTAAAACCGAAAAACACGGCAAACGTGATTTTGGGCGCAATCACCCTGTGGAAAACACCGGTCCGTTTCCCCATTTTTTCCAAACGGACGTCGTGCAAAAAATCCTTGTCATTCAAGTGTTTTTTGACTTTTCCACAATTTCCGCAGCCCCTATTATTACTACGAAACTTCTTATTCATTCCTTCTCTATCGCATGCGCATGCGCGCGAGGGGAACGGGAGAACGAAAAACGGGGGAACGAACCGCCTTAGCTGCGAGCGTTCCGGCGTTCATCCGCAATTCGTTCTTCCGCATCAACGCAAAAAATAAAACACCGAATTATATACGGAGGTAAATAAACAGTATGAAGGTTATTTTTAACAGATCCGAAATTATCGCATCCGCATCCCCCCTGCTTTGTGCCGTATCCGGCAAAAACACGCTGGCGGCAACGGAAGGTATTTTAATTAAGACCGCCGAAGACGGCAACGCCTGCACGTTAACGTCTTTCGACCTGGAAAAAGGTATGATTACCGAGGTTTCCGCACAGGTTGAAGAACCCGGCTGCGTGGTCATCAACGCCCAAAAGTTCATCCAGACCATGAAGGTCATGGACGGGGAAGAAGTTGAACTGGAAGTGGACGCTAAATTCAGCGCTACCATCTCCTGCGGCAATTCCCGCCATAAGATGGGTGCCATTGACGGTTCCAACTTCCCGCAGCTGCCCAATTTGTATAAAACGCACGGTTTCACCATTGCGCAGGGCGTATTGCGGGATATGCTGACCCGCGCGTCTTATGCGATGGCATCCCGTGACGAACGTCCCGCTCTGAACGGCTGTTTCGTTTGGATTGAAGAAACCAAACTGACCGTCGTATCCTGCGACAGCTTTAAGCTGGCCAAGATTGTGGCATCGGCCGAGATGGAAAATAAGAGTGAAGACGGCGGCACTATGAACTTTAAGTTCATCATTCCCGTGCACACCGTGAACGAATTGACGCATCTGTTGTCCGACAGTCAAGATGAAAAGGTTACCATTTATCCCGGACGCAAGAACATTGAATTCCAAATCGGCGACCTGATTATGTTCTCCCGTCTGATTGATACCGAATACATCGATTACAACCGCATCATCGGCCAAAATCACAGAATTACGCTGACGACCGATCGTCAAAAACTGATCGGCGCCCTGGAAAGAGCAGCCCTGGTTACCGAGGAACGCATTGCCGGCAACCTGCAGGCACACGTAAAACTCTGTGCCGAAGGCGATCTTTTGCAGATTACCGCCGTTTCCGTGACCGGTTCCACCTTTGAAGAGGTTGAAGTTGCGCACGAAGGCGACTCTATTGCCATTTGCTTCAATAACAGATTCTTAATCGACAGCCTGCGCTCCTGCGAAGGTGACAACGTCAAACTCTCCCTGTCCACCCCTCTGTCCAGCATGAATATTCAGCCCGGGGACGAGGAAAACAGTGAAAGTCTGTACATGCTGCTGCCGGTACGTACCAAAGATTAATCTCATTTTCGTTTTCATTTTTCTATGCTTTGTAAAAGCGTCTCCCTGCGGCAATACCGCAACATAGAAGCCGCCGATATTACGTTCGGCCCCGGCATCACGGTGATTCACGGGGAAAACGCGCAGGGCAAAACCAATTTATTGGAAGCCGTTTGCACGTTTGCCCTGGGTAAATCCTTCCGCGGTGCGGCCGACCGTGACGTCATTTTATTTGATCGGGAATATGCCGAGATGAAAATGACGTTTGCCGACGGTATTCGTGACCGCACGCTGCGTATTTTCATTCCCGGTAAGGCGGGAATGCGCCGTGTCATGGAAGATAACGGTGTTAAAATTGCGCGCGTTGCGGATATGATCGGTCAATTTCGCGCCGTGCTGTTTTGCCCGGAACATTTATCCCTGATTCAGGAAGGTCCCATGGCACGCCGCAACTTTTTGGACGTGGCCATTTCGCAATTGCGTCCCGTTTATATGGCGACGCTGACCGACTACAACCGCGTGCTCAAACAAAGAAACGCATTAATCAAACAGGCCGAAGAAGACCGACGGCCGTTTGATGAAACGATTGAATTTTGGTCGTCGCAATTGGCCCAAAAAGGGGCGCTGTTGTGCGCGGCGCGTCTGGACTATACCAAACGCGTTTGCGCATCGGTTGCCGCCTGCTTTGCCGATATGACGGGCGGCCGTGAAACGCCGGAACTGACCTATATGGGGTCTGCCCATTTGGAAACCGAACAATACGCCGATACGGCGCTTGTGGAAAAGAGTCTGTTTGAACTCTTGATGTCGCATCACGACAGAGAAATCGGGGCAGGTACCACGTTGTGGGGTCCGCATAAGGATGATATCGCCGTCACGCTGAACGGCAAAGAGGCACGCTTTTTTGCGTCCCAGGGGCAGCAGCGATCGCTGTCCATCGCCATGAAATTGGCGGAGGGTGAAATCAGCATGGAAGACAGCGGCGAATATCCCGTATTTTTGTTTGACGATGTGCTGTCGGAACTGGATAAAAACCGCCGTCAGTATCTGTTGGAACGCATTGCCGGCAAACAGGTGATTATGACCACCTGCGAACCGCTCGGCGAGGGCATCAGCGCAGACGTGATATCCGTGAACAATGGGTTGTTTACTCAAGTGAAGAGTTAAGAGTTTGCTGAAGCAAACGTTAAGAGTGAAGAGTTGCCTGCGGCAACGTTAAGAACTTGCTCTGCAAGTGTGAAGAGTTAAGAGTTTGCAAAGCAAACGTTAAGAGTGACAATGTCACGTTAAGAGTTAAGAACTTGCAGAGCAAGTGTTATGAATCTTTCAGTGTGGCGAAGCCACGCTTCATAGGGCAAAGCCCGACTTAATTTCTTCATTAGCCCGCAGGGCGACTTCATTTGGCACACGCCGTGTGCCACTGGGGGGACCGGCTTTGCCGGTGGAAGGAGTTCATTCTTAACCAATATATTATTTCAGCCTACAGATAAACACATAATTGTAGGGCGGGGGTTTAGCTCCCGCCGAAAATAATAACGTTTTGCTCGTTCCATTCAATCAATGCCAAGAACAATTTAATTAAGCCTACCTTGTGTAAAGGTAGGGGGACCGGCGTTGCCGGTGGAGGGATTGTCGGTCTTCTCCACACGCCGTGTGCCACCGGAGGTATCATGTATCTGCACGTCGGTAATAAAAAGAATATACGCGAAAGCGGCATTATCGGTATTTTTGACACTGATAACACGACGGTTTCCGGCATTACGCGCGGCTTCCTGTCAGACGCCGAAAAGGCCGGTATCGTCGACAACGCCGACGAATATGAAATTCCCAAATCCTTCGTCGTTTACGTGCCGGAAAAACCGCGCGGCAAACAGCCGTACTTACCGCCCTGCGGTAAGCGGCGGCAAAAAGCGGGAAAACCGGCTTTTCGCGTTTGTACATCGCCCTTGGCTCCCGCGTCCTTAACGGGCCGCGTCGGTATGGGGACGGCACTCCCCAGGGATAATATGCCCGGCGGAAATACAAACGAAAGTTGACCCAATCTTCGACAATATAAAAATATTAATACAGCAACACAGTAATACAGCAACAGTTTTCACATTGATCATAAAGGGGTAAGATTTGAACATGACTGATTTGGAAAACCGCGAGAACGAAACCGCGGAAGAAATCAAAAACGAAACCGAGGCGCAAACGGCGTCGAATCCCTATGACGGGGAGGTCTTCGACAACGGGGAAACACCGATTTCCACCGCCGTCGATAAGGACAGTGAATACGACGTTAACCAGATTCAGGTTTTGGAAGGTCTGGAAGCCGTCAGAAAGCGTCCCGGTATGTATATCGGTACCACGTCCATTCGCGGTCTGCATCATCTGGTATATGAAATCGTGGATAACTCCATCGACGAAGCGCTGGCCGGTTTCTGCGATAAAATCGAGGTGATTATCAATCCCGGTGAATCCATCACCGTCATCGATAACGGCCGTGGTATTCCTGCGGGTATGCATCCGAAGGAAGGCATTCCGACGCCCGAAGTTGTCTATACCGTGCTGCATGCCGGCGGTAAGTTCGGCGGCGGCGGTTACAAGATTGCGGGCGGTTTGCACGGCGTGGGTGCTTCGGTTGTGAACGCACTGTCCGAATGGGTGGAACTGGAGGACAGTTACGAGGGCAAACGCTATACCGAGCGGTTCGAGCGCGGTAAAGTGGCACGCGCCTACAAGGATGAAGGGGAATGCCCCGAGCGTCCGCACGGCGTGAAGGTGACCTTCAAACCCGACCCCACGATTTTTGAAGAAACCGTATTCGATTACGAAATTCTGCTGACCCGTATGCGTGAGCAGGCCTTCCTCAACGGCGGTATCCGTATCGTTTTGCGCGATGAGCGCCCCGAATACGATGCCGAGGGCAATCAGAAGCCTTTCCGTGAAGACGATTTGCAGTTTGAGGGCGGTATCCGTAACTTCGTTTCTTACCTGAACGAACAAAAGCACGATGCGCTGATTCACGACGACGTCATTTATATGCGCGGCGAACGCGGCACCTCCATTGCCGAGGTAGCGCTGCAGTATAACGACAGCTACAGCGAAGTGCTCTTAACGTTCGCCAACAACTGTAACACCGGTGAGGGCGGTACGCACGAGACCGGCTTTAAGACGGGGCTCACCAAGGTACTCAACGATTACGCCCGCAAAATCGGTGTGATGAAGGACAGCGATAAGAACCTGTCCGGTGAGGACGTGCGCGAGGGTATTTGTGCCATCGTCAGCGTTAAACTCGAGGACGCCCAGTTTGAATCGCAAACCAAGGCAAAACTCGGCAACAGCGATATCCGCACGCTGGTGGAAAACGTCGTTGTCGTCAAGCTTGCCGAATATCTGGAAGAACATCCCATGGTCGGTAAGGCCATTTTGGATAAAGCCCTGGCCGCATCCCGCGCCCGTGAGGCTGCGCGCAAAGCGCGTGAATTGACGCGCCGCAAGTCCTTCGGCGACAGCACGCTTCCGGGTAAACTCCGCGACTGTCAGGAACGCAAGACGGAACTGACCGAATTGTACCTGGTAGAGGGAGACTCTGCAGGCGGTTCCGCTACGCAGGGTCGTAACTCCAAGTTCCAGGCCATTCTGCCCCTGCGCGGTAAAGTGTTGAACGTGGAAAAAACGCGTGTCGATAAAGTATACGGCAACCTGTCCCTGATTCCGATTATTCAGGCGCTGGGCTGCGGTATCGGCGATGAATTCGATATTTCCAAACTCCGTTACGGCAAGATTATTATCATGAGCGATGCCGACGTCGACGGTGCGCATATTCAGATTTTGATTTTGACCTTCTTCTTCCGTCACATGCGTCAGCTCATCGACGACGGCCACGTGTTCCTGGCTATGCCTCCCCTGTACAAGGTATACAAGCGCGGCGGTAAGCAGGAACTGTACGCCTTCTCGGATGCCGAGCGTGACGAATGCATCGCACAGCTGGGCGGCACCAACGTCGAGGCCGACCGGTACAAGGGTCTTGGCGAAATGGACCCCGAACAGCTGTGGGAAACGACCATGGACCCCGAGCGCAGAACGCTGAAAAAAGTTACCTTTGAGGATGCCGTCACCTGTGACGCCATGTTCTCCCTGCTGATGGGCGACCAGGTTGAACCCCGCCGCGTCTTTATCGAGCAGAACGCAAAACTGGCCGACAACCTGGATATTTAATCCCGGTTGACCCGTATCCTGTTTGTTATTTCGGTAACCCATTCACATAATAAACTAAAAACAACAAACCAAAGATTACGATCGATTTGAACAAAAAACGATTATCTTTCATTTGCATAGTATTGGCCATCGTATGCAGCATCGGCGTGACCGGCATGAAGCTGACGGGCCGCGACGTACCCCTGTCGGGACTGTTGCGTTCCGTGACGCGGCCGATTTGCAGCTTTGCCGTTTCCCTGCGCGACAGCATCGCGCAAAAACAGGCGCAGCAAAAATCGGTTGATGAACTGCAGGCGCAGGTGGCGCAGCTGCAGGAACAAAACGCTGCACTGCAGACACAGCTGGCACAAAAAACCGGGGAAGATTATGCCGATATGACGGTGCGCGGGCTGTTGCCGAAGGGGTATGCGTCAAGGTATGATTTACTGCAGGCGCGCGTCATCGGCACGGACGGCAAAGCCTGTCCCGGAACCGTGACGGTGAACGTCGGCTCGCGGAACGGTGTGACGAAATACGCGCCTGTGATGACGTCGGCGGGACTTGTCGGTTACGTATCTGACGTCGGTAGCGGTTGGGCAAAAATCACCACGCTTGCCGATGCGGCTTTTTCCTGCGGCATCACGGACAACGTCACCGGCTGGTCGGGTGTGCTGCGCGGCACGGGTTCATCCTCGGCGTCGGCCACCGACACGGTTGAAATTCGCTATACGGATGAAAACAGCCTGTTTTACGCGGGTGATTTGCTGGTCACGTCCGGTGTCGGCTCGGTATTTCCGGCGGGCTTGCCCATCGGAACCGTCGCGCAAATAAACACGCGCACGTATGATCGATTAATAACAGCAAAGGTAACGCCCCTGGCCGATATTACGGCACAGGCTCTGACCCAAAACACGCTGTGGCTGCTCATTGAGCTGCCGACAGAAGAAGGGGAGGAGGGGCCTGCCCCGTGAAAAACAGTTTTTCTGCACGCTATTCCAAAAACGAGGGCAGCAGCGGTATCCGCACGTCGTTCGGTTCGACCGAAAAGCAAAAACCGTGGATTTTGTCCGCTGTCTTTATCATGATCGGCTGCCTGTTGGGTGTCTTTCGTGCCGTTGCACTGACACCGCAGACGGGTGTGCCCGACGTATTGTTAATTTACGTATTGGCGCTTGCCTGTTTTTACGACGGCGGCGCTGCCTGTCTTACCGCGTTGTGCGCGGGTCTTACAGCCGACGTGCTGGGCAGTGAAACGGTCGGACTGCTTTCACTGTTCTATACGGCGGCGGCCTACCTGCCGGACTTATTTACGCGCGACGCAAAGGAAAGGGCAAGGTGGTATTTTTACACCTTGGGCGCCTTTTCCGTATTTGAAATCCTGTTGTGCTTTGTCGGCAAATTGTTCGGCGGCATCTTTTCGGCAGGGGTGTTCCTGTGCGCGCTGCGCACGGCAGTGTACGGTGCCGCGGTCGGCAGCCTGTTGCTGCTGTTCACCGCCGCCGGCAAAAAAATAAGATAAAAGGTAAATGAATTATGGAAAAGGAAACGGAAAGAGAAAGTTCAATGAAACCTTTGAAAATAATAGCTCTCATTACATGTATTGTATGTATGCTGGGTATTACGGTTACGTTTTATTTAGCGGCAACAAATTTTAATGAGAATTTAACAAAGGCGGTTGATGACCTGGACGGTTTTGTGACAACTGCTACTGATTTAATGAAGAATTTGGATGATACTGTTGATACTGTTGACGTTTTTGTCAGCAGTGCTACCGACTATATGGAAACGGCAGCAAAAGAAATTGAAAAAACGTACGTTGAAATCAAAGACGAGTTTAATATACATTCTTCTGATGAGATAATATTGGAAAGTAAATACTTTACAACCGTTTCCATGAACGGCGGCGGATATAGAACGTATTATAAAGGATACGAAAAATATATCGGTAGGTATTTTATTAACTTACAAAACAATGCTTTTTGCTACCTGGACTCCATTACGCCATTTGTTGAAAGCGGCGAAACGTTTTTAACGATTAATTATTTCGAATATACAGGCGGATTCACAAGCGGTACAAGAAGTGCCAGAGCGTATTCATTTTCACTCCCTAGTTATCAAACACGAATGACAGTGGGTGATACGTATTTTGTCTATTTGGATATTCCGGAAAACAGTGTTATGACTTTCCTGGATGTGAATGAATAAGTTGGAAATTTAATCATTAATGCGGAGATATCAATATGAGTAACGAAAAAAATACCGGCAGAAAAAATGCGAATGAAGAGTTAATCGACTGGTCCTTCCCGCTGCAGAAGATCCGCAACGTGGAAATGGAACACGAGGTCAAAAAGTCTTTCATTGAATATTCCATGTCGGTTATCACGGCCAGAGCCCTGCCGGACGTACGCGACGGTATGAAGCCCGGCCAGCGCCGCGTGCTGTACGCTATGTATGAAAGCCATTTGACACACGATAAGCCGTTCTGTAAGTCTGCAACGACGGTCGGTAACGTGCTGGGTCGCTATCATCCGCACGGCGACCAGTCGGTCTACGGCACCATGGTCCACATGGCGCAGGACTTCTCGCTGCGGTACCCCTTAATTGAGGGCCACGGTAACTTCGGTTCCGTGGACGGTGACGGCGCCGCCGCTTACCGTTATACCGAGGCGCGTCTGCAGAAGATGGCCGACGAAATGATGCGCGATTTGGATAAAGAAGTCGTGCAGATGGTCCCCAACTTTGATAATCGTTACCGTGAGCCTGCGGTACTCCCGTCCCGTTTCCCCAACCTGTTGGTCAACGGTTCCATGGGTATCGCCGTCGGTATGACGACCAACGTGCCGCCCCACAATCTGCGTGACGTTATCGATACGACAGTCTATCGTCTGGAGCACCCCGACTGCACGATTGAGGAAATGATCCCGATTCTGAAGGGTCCCGATTTCCCGACGGGTGCCATTATTTACGGTACCAACGGTATTAAGGAAGCCTATTTGACGGGCCGCGGCAAGATTATGGTGCGCTCACGTGCGCGCGTGGAAGAAGACGAGCACCGCATTATCGTCACCGAAATTCCCTTTGGCGTCAACAAGAGTCTGTTGTGCGAAGCCATCGCGGGATTGGCCAAGGACAAGCGCATTGAGGGTCTTACCGACCTGCGTGACGAGTCCGGCCGCGACGGTATGCGCATCGTCATCGAGTACAAGCACGATGCCAACGGTCAGGTCATTTTGAACCAATTGTTTAAATACTCCCAGCTGCAGGATACCTTCTCGGTGTACGCCGTTGCCCTGGTGGACGGCGAACCCAAGACGCTCAACCTGGCACAGATTCTGGACCACTATATTGCCCACCAAAAGTCCGTCATCGTCAACCGCACCAAGTTTGACCTGGACAAGGCGCTGACGCGCGCCCATATTTTGGAGGGTTACCGCATCGCGCAGGAGAATATCGACGAAGTTGTCCACATCATGAAGACTTCGCCCTCTATTCCCGAATCCAAAGCAACCTTGATGGAACGCTTCGGGCTGTCCGACGCGCAGGCGCAGGCCATCGTTGAAATGACGTTGGGCCGTTTGACCGGCCTTGAAGTGCAGAAGATTGAAGATGAGTTGGCAAGACTGACGACGCTCATCGGCGAGCTGCGCGGCATTTTGGGCGACCCCGCCAAGGTCATTGAAATTATTAAAAATGAAATGCTGGAAATCAAGGAAAAGTACGGCGACGACCGCCGCACCGAAATCGTCGAGGCCGAGGACGATATTCTCCTGGAAGACCTGATTGAAAAACACAATTGCGTCATTACCATGTCCTATGCCGGCTACATCAAACGCCAGCCTGCCGATACCTACGTGGCACAGCATCGCGGCGGTAAGGGTATTATCGGTTCCGGCACCAAGGAAGAGGACTACATTACCAAGATTATGGCGGTCCACAGCCACTCCACGCTGATGATGTTCACCAACACCGGCCGTGTGTATGCGCTGCGCGCCTTCCAGATTCCCGAGGCCGGCCGTATCGCAAAGGGTGCGTTTGCCGCCAATATTATGCAGCTGTCGGCCGAGGAAAAGATTACCTCCTTCATTGCCGTCAACGACTTTGATCCCGAGGCATACCTCTTGATGGTGACCAAGTTCGGTGTCGTCAAGAAGACGCTGCTGTCCGATTACGAATATCAGCGCAAGGGCGGTAAGATTGCATTGACGCTGGACGAAGGCGACGAACTCGTATTCGTCATGGTCACCCACGGCAATAACGAGCTGATGATTGCCACCCATGAGGGCAGCGCCGTTCGCTTCAGCGAAGACAACGTGCGCGCTATGGGCCGTACGGCCCGCGGTGTGCGCGGTATCACGCTGCGCGGCGACGACTACGTGGTCGGCGTGGCCGTGGTGGAACCCGGCAAGCAGCTGGTGACCATCACCGAAAACGGTTTCGGTAAGCGTTCCGATTACGACGAATTCCGCGTGATGCACAATCGCGGCGGTTTGGGCGTTATGGCACACAATATCACTGATAAGACCGGTAAGCTTTGCTCCATCATGTCCGTTGACGAAAACGACGACCTGATGATGATGACAGACGGCGGCGTTATGATCCGTACGCCTGTGACCGATATTCCCGTTTACAGCCGCAGTGCCGGCGGTGTTATCGTGATGCGTATGGCCGAAGGGTCGAAGCTGATCAACTGCACCAAGGTGGCGCGTGAAGAGGAAGCCGAGGCCGAGTTGGAAGCCCTGCCCGAGGAGAGCGGTGACGCCGAAAAGGCCCCCATCGAACCCGTAGAGATTGTTGACGGCAATGACGACGCAAACGCCACGGATGAGGGCGGCGACGATAACGGTAACGTCTAACGTTTAAAGGCTGATAGGCATAAACGTTAAAATTTAAATTTAAAGTTTAATGCTGACTTAAAGATTGATTTTATAATGAAATTGATGATGAAAAGCAAATTAAAAACGCGCCTTATCGGCGCGGTACTGGTGTTGGTAATGCTGTCGGCAGTCTGCTGCTCTTTGTGCAGCTGCCTGCGGCAGCCGGCACCGCAATTGGATGACGTGCGCGCAGAACTGATTGCCTTAATTGAGGGCTCTGCCGACGTCAATACCGTGCTGTTCGGCACGGGACTGCCGGTATATCTGCCGGGCAGTGAGGCCGACACGGTGCTGCATCTGTACGATACGGACGCACCCGATTATTATTGCGTCACGTACGATTGTCCGATTGCCGACACGAATACCATTCGCGAACTGGCGCGTGCCGTTTATGCGTCTGCCTATATTGACCCGATCCTGTCGGTGATGCTGGACGGTGCCATCGTTTCCGGCGGCAGCGATACGACGCAGCAGGTTCTTTTGCACGCCGATTATGCGGATACGGCGGCCGGCTTTATGCAGTCAGCCACCCGCACGGTGTATATCACGGAAAACCGCGTCTATCTGTACGACACCATGGTCATGCAGAAAAAGTCCACCGGGCTGGTTCTGTACGTCGACGTGGATACCTATCTGCCCTCGACCCCGGACGAGCATTTGACGGTGACGCTGTCCTTCGTACAGGAAAATGGGGAGTGGAAGTTGAACACGCCCACCTATTGAGCGGGGCGCAAAAGGCGCAGTGATGCATGCGTGCAAGCACGCACATGATGTTGCCCTACGGGCAGTGATGCGGGCCGTTCGGCCCGTGATGTTGTGCTTCGCACAGTGAAGGCTAATACGCTTGCCCCGCAATAACGCATGCTTGCATGCTCTTAACTCCTATCGCGTGCTTGCACGCTCTTAACGTTTGCAGTTTCCCTGCAAACTCTTAACTCTTAACTCTCAACGCGTGCCTGCATGCTCTTAACTCTATCGTATGCTCTTACCGTTGCCGCAGGCAACTCTTAACTCTTAACTCCCTTGGAGGTTTTTATCATGACACAGGAAAACAAATTTGGCAGCCTTTTGGAGCGCATTTTTTCGGCGGCGTCTGCCGTTTGCTTCGGTTCAATATTGGTCAACGCACTGATTTCAGTGCTTAAAACCAAAGAATTAACGAACCTGACCACGATTGTGGGCGCATTGATTGTCGTCATGGTGATGATTTTAAACCAAAAGGGCTTGTATGCCATGATCGGTATCGGGTTTTACACCCTGTGGAAATTTATTACGTTTTTCACGGGCGGCAGTATGACGGCCATGTGGTTTGACCTGGCCGCAGCGATTGTGCTGTTGTATTTGACCTTCCTGGTCTCCCGCCGCGCTGCCACGCAAAAAGACCTGCATATCGCGCAGTTGTGCGGTTGGGCACCGGGTTTGTTATCGCTGGTCGGTTTTGTCTTCTATCTTTCTTATGCCTGCAACGGCATCAAAATGAAATATTGGTTCTATTCCATTGAAAACGCCGTGGAGAACGGCAACCGTATGGTGCTCCACTATATCGGTTTGGAACTGATTGCCGTGCTCGGTATCACCTGCGCAGGGTTGTGGACAGCGTTCAACGCACAGAAAGACGTCGCTCCCGCCGTACAGGAAGCCGCCGAACAAACGGAACCTGCAGAATCGGCAGAGCAAGTTGAACCGGCCGAACAGACGGAACAAGCAGCGGACGAAAATAAACAATAAAAACGAAAAACAGCAAATACAAACGTAAACAGCAATCTATCAACGGGCAGTATTATTTTTTCGAGGTACAATATAAATGAAGAGAAAAATCTTACCGATACTCTTACTCATCACCCTGCTGGCGTCGCTTTGCTTCGGTGTAACCGTCGGCGCGACAGAGCCGCACGGCCTGACCGTGACAAAGGACGGCGGTGCAACGGAAGGGTCCGACTATATATGGGTGACCAAAACGGACGCGCCGGACGAATTGCATATTAAAACGAACGGCCTGACCGTGTCCGGTACCGGCGTGCACGAACGTATCGTGGCTGACGCCGGCGTGACGTCGTTGACGCTGGATAACGTGACAATCAAGGGCTGCGACACGGCAGTAACGATTGCCGATAACGGTACCTGTACCTTGACGTTGGTCGGCACGTCCACGTTCGGCGTGAATAAGACAACCGGATTTGATGGGACTGTCACGCCCTCCGACTGGACGGACGGTGTTAATAAGGGTATCGCTTGTGCCGGCAAACTGATTTTGAGCGGCACCGGTTCGATCAACTTCCTTTGTGCAACGGGAATCACGACCCCCTGCTTCAACCCGCAGAACAGTGACAGTGTATATTATAAGTCTGCGCCGGAAACGCCGTCCAAAAACGGACAGGTATTTCTTGGTTGGTTTGATAACGAAACTGCCGGCACGCAAAAGACTGAATATTCCGCCGGCAATACGTATTTCGCACACTGGGCCACACCGACGGGGTTGACCTATACGGCAGAAACCAACAACACGGTGACCACCTACGGCACGGCCGTGACCGATAAAAAGATCGGTACGGTAGGCTATTCGTACCTCGACAGTCCCTTAACGGCAGAGATTACGACCGCCTCTCACAGCGGCATTACAATCAAAGTCTCCGGCACGGACGTTATCGTTTCCGTAACGGCTGCAGCCAACGCCGGGACCTACAATTATAAAATCTCCAACGACAAAACCTCCCCGCTTGCCGAAGAAAAAACGGGCACGTTTACCGTTTCCCCCAAGGCCCTGACGGCCACAGACGTGATTGTTGTATATGATACCGAAAAAGTATTCGACGGCACGGAACAAACCTTTGCCGTTACAAGCGTAACCATCGCCGGCGGCGTGACGCCGACGTACGAAGTTACCCTGAATAAAGCCAAAGACGTAAAATATAGCGGTGTGAACGTAACGACGTATGAAATGAAGATTACGTTTACCGGCAATTACACCGGCTACGTTATGAAAGAATATAAGGTGACGCCGCTTGCCCTGACAGCTGCCGACATCAAACCAATTCCCAACCAAACGTATTCGGGGAAGGAAATCAAGCCCCAAATTATCACGACAAAGGGCGTGCTGTTGATTGCTGAGGAAGACTATACGGCCGTTTACTTAAAAAATACCAATGCCGGCTCCGCCACGGATATCATTATTCCGAAGGGCAACTATTCAGGCGACCCGATTAACCTGCCGTTCAATATTTTGGTGGACGCCCAATTATCCGGTACCGTCGTTTCCACCATTTCCGATATTATTTACACGGGTCAACCCGTTTCCCCGACCAGTTTCCTCGTTTACGTCGGCGGTGAACTGCTGGCGCCGCTTGCCGATTATACGTTCAGCTATGCCAATAACGTCAACGTCGGTCGTGCTACGGTTATTCTTAACGTCGATACAACCTTGAATAAAACCAAAATCAAGGGCACTTGGTATGCGTATTTTAACATCGTCAAAAAAACGCCGACCGCTGATGACGTGGATAACATCCCGGACCAAATTTACACCGGTAAGGCGGTGTGCCCGGAGATCGTGGTGCATAACGGCGACGCTGTTTTGTCATCCAAAACCGACTACGTTCTGTTCTTTGAAAATAATACGGCTGTCGGTAAGGCAAAGGTGACCATCGCCTTTACCGGCAATTACACGGGTAATATCGTCAAGGAATTCAATATCGTCAACAAGCCGACGGTGAATTCCATTGCCACGATTTCCGACGTGGTGTATAACGGCGCGGCACAAACACCGGACGTATCCATCAAATTAGGCGACACGTATTTGGATAGCGGCACCGATTATGAGCTGGCATATCAAAATAACGTCAATGCCGGCACCGCCAAGGTCGTTGTGACCTTTAAGGGAAAATATGCCGGCTTCGTATTGGAAAAGACGTTTACCATTCTGCCCAAGACCATGACGGCAGACGCTGTGACGAATATTGAACGCCAGATTTACACCGGCAATGCAATTACCCCCGAAGTCACGGTGAAGGACGGCGCCCTGTATTTGGTGCGCGGCATGGATTACACGGTAGCGTATCAGAACAATACCAATATCGGGCAGGCCAAGGTTGTCGTGACGTTTACCGGCAACTACAGCGGCACGATTGAAAAAGCGTTCAGCATTTATCAGCACAAATACTACCTGAAGGATATTGCCGAACAGGACTACACCGGCTATCCCATCGAACCCAGGAGCATTTCCGTTTACGATAACGAATATATGCTGATCAAGGACATTGACTACGTTGTGGAAAAGTATTTGAACAACGTGGACGTCGGTACGGCAACCGTCGTCGTCCAATTGATCGGTTTGCATTCCGGCCTTGTGGAAGGGCAGTTTATGATTGCCCCCAGAACCGTGCTGACCAATGACCACGTGACGGTGCCCGCCTCGGTGGTGTATACCGGCACGGCACTCACACCGGCCGTCGTAGTCACGGATGGGGCATTTGTCCTGACGGAAAATAAAGATTACACCGTATCGTATGCCGACAACGTGAACGTCGGCACGGCGACCGTGACCGTGACCCTGCAGGGCAACTACGCGGGCACCCTGACCAAAACCTTTGAAGTGACGCAGAAACCCATGACGGCGGCTGCCATTTGCGTCCTGTCCGACGAAACGTACAACGGTGCGGCGCATACGCCGGCCGTGACCGTCACCGACGGGGACAAAGTATTGGTCGCGGGCGTCGATTACGAACTTTCCTATATCAAAAACGTCAATGCCGGCACTGCCGGCGCCAAGGTCGTCTTTATCGGCAACTATACCGGTACGGCGATTCGCGACTTTACCATTGTGCCGTTCCCGGCTGAGCTTTTGGATGAGGTCATTCTGACAACCGAAGTATACGTGGCAGATGGTACCCCCTGCGTGCCCGGCGTTGTGGTGCGCAGAAACGGTGAGGTGTTGTCCAACGGCGTCGATTACGATCTTACGTACGTGGATAACGAAAATCCCGGTATCGCCCACGTGACCCTGACGTTCAAGGGCAACTATAAGGGTGAATTTTCGGTCAATTACACCATCAATGCTCCGTCGTTGATCAGCGAATACGACGAGGGCGAGGCCCCCATCGTTTCCATGTCGAGAGTCGGCGGTTTCGACCCCGACGTACAGCTTGTTTCGGCAGCCGGCACTGTCGGTTCGTGGAACAAAGTGACGGGCGTGGAGCAGATTGTGCCTGCGAAGACGCTTTGCAAACTGTATGAAAAGGTTGCCGGCGTTTACAGTATTTCTCTGCAGAAAAACGGTGTCACCGTGCAGCCGAACGAATTTGACGGGGACGGATCCGTCGCTATGCTGCTGCTGGTGCCGGATGCGGTGCTCGGAAAGTCCTTCCGGTTGTTCCACGTGCACGGCGAGAACGACGTGCGCGAGCTGACGCTGAGTGAAACCGCAACCATCGGTACGTATACGATGGCCGTTTCCAATTACTACGTGCTGGTGCAGGCAGACGAGTTATCCGACTTCGTCTTCATCTATCAGCCCGCATGCTATTTCCATTGGATTGCCTGCGGTGTTGCCGCCCTGTACCTGCTCGCCTTTGCGCTCTTGACCTTTGTGATTGTCAAAAAGAAATGGCCGATTTACGTTGCAGGCGGTGTTTGTGCCGCCGGTGCGGCCGCCATTGCCGTGTTCGGCCACTGCATGCTGGATTTGTATATCGCCTGCGGTGTCGGGTTCCTGGTGATTCTCGGCACGTTGTTTACCATCCTGTCGCTGTTCCTGCCCAAGAAAAAGGACGGTGAAAAGGCGCAAAAGCCTGCAAAGCCCCAAAAAGAGAAGAAGCCCAAAAAAGAGAAACAACCCAAGAAAGATAAAAAGGCGCAAGCTGCTGCAGAAAATGCAGAGGCTGCCGAGCAGACGCCGGCAGCGGAAAGCGTTGCCGCATCTGTTGACCCGTACGATAACGATACGGCGGCAGGCGGTGCAACGGCAGAAACGGCAGAAGCCGCAGAAGCCGCAGCGCCCGAGGGTGACGAAAACGCCGATGCAGGCAACGAGGCCGGCGACGGTAAGAAACGTCACCGCCGCACCAAGGCCGAAATGGAAGCCGCGCGTGCCGAAGAGGCCGCACGCCTGGAAGAGATGGCTGCGCAGGGCATCGTTCCCGAAGAGAAGGAAAAACGCCACCGCCGCACCAAGGCTGAGATGGAAGCCGCGCGCGCTGAAGAGGCCGCACGCCTGGAGGAATTGGCTGCGCAGGGCATTGTTCCCGAAGAGAAGGAAAAACGCCACCGCCGCACCAAGGCTGAAATGGAAGCCGCACGCGCCGAAGAGGCCGCACGTCTGGAGGAATTGGCTGCGCAGGGCATCGTTCCCGAAGAAAAGGAAAAGCGCCACCGCCGCACCAAGGCTGAAATGGAAGCCGCAAGAGCAGCTGAGGCTGCTGCTGCAAACGGTGAAGCAGCTGCAGATGACGAACCGGCCGAAAACGACGTAGACGTCGTTGAAATTGATCTCGGCAACGCGGACGACAACGCTCCCATCGCAGAAACCATTGCATCTGCTGACCCTGTCGAGACTGTGGAGACCGTTGAATCTGCCGAACCCGTTGAAGCTGCTGAAACAGTTGAGACTGCCGAAACTGCCGATACGGAAACCGCCGCAGATGCGGATTCTTTCGACAATGCGTAATGCGTAACGCATAACGAAACACAATATTTTCCCTGCACGGGGCATATCGCAAACCCAAAGCGGTATGCCCCGTTTGTTATTGCCTTATTGACTTTCATTGCAATTGTATTATAATAAAGGTATAAAAAATGCCGCCGTTGGCGGACGTTGGAGGCTTTTTATGTTAATGCTGAATCAATTGATGATAGAACATGACGTTTGTCCGCGTTTGGTGCCCGTGACGGGCGCCCGTTTCGGGTGGAAATTGGCTGCAGACGCGCAAAACGTGCTGCAGACAAGCTATCGAATCGATATTACGGGGGACGACGGCAGCGTCTTTTCAACCGGTGTTGTTGAAAGCAGCGAAAACGTCGACGTGGTGCTGCCCTTCACACTGCAGTCGGGTGCCCGCTATTTTGCCGACGTCACCGCGACGGATAACCGCGGACAAAGCGATACCAAGCGCATTCAGTTCCGCACGGTACTGCAGCCCAAGGATTGGCACGCCAAATGGATTAAGGCCGCCGACGTCGTCATTTCGGCCGCCCCCTATATCCGCAAAAAGTTCAAAACGAGCGGCAAGGTGACCCACGCCGAGCTGTATGCCTGCGGCTTGGGCTGCGCCGAATACCTTGTCAACGGCAAGAAGGTAACCTGGGACTATATCGACCCGCCCGCCACCGATTATGAAAGGGAAGTGCTCTATCGTGCCTACGACGTCACGCCGTTTATCGAGGAGAATAACTGTATCTGCGCCTTACTGGGCGAGGGCTTTTATGCCCAAAGCCGCGTGTGGGGGCCCGGTAACTATATATACGGCGACGTTTGTCTGTGCGCCGAATTGCGCCTGACGTATGCCGACGGCCGCACCGAAATTGTGGCGACGGACAAGACCTGGAAATACAAATACAGCCCCATTACCAATAACAATATCTATGCGGGTGAAGTGTACGATTGCCGCTTTGAAACACCCGATTGTGCGTTGTTCAGCGGCAGTGAAGACGGCTGGCGTCCCTGCGTATTGGACACAAAGGCGAAACAGCGGGGCGTATTGGCGCCCTGTACCATGCCGCCCGTGCGGGAAATTCGCAAACTGCCGGCGCTGTCCGTGCATCCCGTCAGCGGTGCCAACGACGGTGCCTGGGTGCTGGATATGGGGGTAAACTTTGCCGGTACCGTGGAGTATCACCTGCCGCGCTCGCCCCGCGGGCATATTTACGTGTTCCGCTATGCCGAGGCGCTCAACGAGTCGGGTGCTTTGGACTACCGTTCCGCCGGCACCTTTGCTACGCAGGTCCTGCAGCAGGATACGTATATCTGCCGCGGCGACGAGGAGGGCGAGGTTTACCGCCCGCGTTTGACCTACCACGGCTTCCGGTATATTGAAATCAGCGGCTTCTATTCCTGGCGCAACTACGGGGCGATGCCCGCGACGGATATTGCCGTCGGTATCGCGCTGTCCACCGATTTTAACCAGATGGGTTGGTTCGAGTGCGACAATACGGACCTGATGCGCCTGCAAAAGGTGATGCTCAATTCCTTCCGTTCCAACTATCACGGCTATCCCGAGGATTGCCCCGCCCGTGAAAAATGCGGTTGGCTGGGCGACGCGCAGATTGTCGCGAACTATGCGATGTTCAACTACGATATGCGTTCCTCCTACGAAAAGTACCTGGACGATATCCGCCGCACATGTGAAGCGTACGGCGAGTGGCGCATGGTTTCCCCCGGCAAGCGCGGCTGCAATGCGGCAACACCATTGTGGGGCTGTGCGCAGGTCATCATCCCCTATTATATGTATCACTACTACGGCGACCGCGACGCCGTTATCAAAAACTGGGATTTGATGCAGGCGTGGGTCAAACACGAGCTCAAGGATAAATCCAAGGATTATATCATTGAAGAGGGCCTGGGCGACTGGTGTCCGCCCTGCGGCCATAGTTCGCCCCTCCGCATCCCCGTGCCGCAGTCGTCTACTATGACGTTCTATGAAATCGCCGCCAAGATGGCAGAACTTTGCCGTGACTTCGGGTTTGCCGGGGCAGAGAAGTACGATGCGCTGGCCGACAGGATTAAGCGCAGCATCATCAAGCATTTCTATAATAAGAAAAAGCATACCTACGGTACCTGGGGTGCCAACGGCGTTGCGCTCAAACTCGGCCTGTATCCCGACGGCGACCGCGAAGCGCTGCTGGCAAGCCAGCTGGAACAAATGCGTGCCGACGATTACGCTATGACAACCGGCATTTACGCCAACAAGTACCTCGTGCCCGCATTGTTTGACGAGAACCTCGGTGATGAGGCGATGAAGTTCCTGTTCAACCACGACCACACGAGCTTTTATACCATGCTGGAGGACGGCGCAACCTCCCTGTGGGAAATCTTGAGTATGCACACCGTTGAAAAGAATCGGGACACCGGTGTCGGTTCCTACAACCACCCGATGCACGCCGGATTTGCCTATATCTACTACGCTTATATCGCCGGCATGCAGCCGACAGCACCCGGGTTCAAATCGTTTACGCTCAAACCCATCGCGCTTGAAGGCGTGAACAGCGTCAACTGCACGTTCGAGTGCCCCCACGGCGCCATCCGCATCAAATACGACCGCGAGGGCGAGGCAGTATCCTATCGGGTGGAAGTGCCGGTCAACACGACCTGTGTCTTCACCCCCATGGGCACCGACGAAAAGATCGAGCTCGGCAGCGGCGTGTATACGTTTACGCGCTGACCGCGTTCGGTTCAACCGAACGCCACTTGCTACGCAAGTAAGAACGCGTTCAGATAAACTGAACGCCACTTGCTACGCAAGTAAGACGCGCGGTGTCCACCGGACACCTACCTTATGCGTAATTTGACAAACTCATCATAGTCCACCGGACACCTAGCTTG
Organism: Clostridiales bacterium UBA1770; assembly: GCA_002315325.1. GTDB lineage: Bacteria > Bacillota > Clostridia > Oscillospirales > CAG-272 > UBA1770. Next base: position 4,561 of record DCGU01000082.1, on the reverse strand, counting down.
CGGAAATTTGACAGTAAACTTGATTTTGTTGTATAATTATACTGCCGCAAAGATTTTGCGGCAGTATAATTCGATTCCCCCGTATCAAACAGTAACGTGATGATTGGTTCGGCACGCAGCGGCCGACGTGGAGGGTTTGCACGATGACAAAAATGACAAAGCAGGAAAAACTGAATAAAAACAGCAGATCCCTGATTTTTACCTACGTGTGGCTGGGCTTTTCGGTCCTGGGCACGCTGGCACTGCTGGTCAAGCAGTTGATGCCGGCAACGCGCGGCAGTATGACCGAGTTTCTCGGCACGCTGTGGATCCCCGTGCTTTCGTTGTGCATGGCCCTGTGTATGATGGTCAATAAACTGCTGGACCGCAAGATTCTGTTGGAACTGATTGCGCTCGATGGGTATGCTGCCGCGCAGGCGGAGAAGCATAAACCCGCAGACGAAGAAGCGGACGACGAAGAGGAAGCGCAGGAAGCCGACGCGCCTGTAGCGGCAGAGACCGCCGCACAACCGCAGGAAACGGCAGGAGGCGAAGAGCAATGAGCGTTTTGAGTGAAGTTATCACAACAACTGCAACAGGTACCAACATCGGTGCCGGCTCCGACTTTAAACCCGTCGGGACAATGACGGGTATGACGCTGATTGCCATCGTCCTGTGCGTCGCCGTCGTCGCCGTTTTGGTTTCGGCGATTGTCATTAAAATCAAATGGAAAAAGAAATAAAAAGAAAATAGTAAAAATGAAAACTCGGGCTGCACGTCGCCGTGCAGCCCGAGTTCTATTATGGTATGATTTCTAATAAATAGGTTTAACTGATAGGGGCTTGGAAAAAAGGTGATAGAACCGTCGTTTGCCCCCGCCGGCTGTACTGGGTACTGCAAGGGGGCAGCGGAAGGGAGCCCGCAACAAACGCAGTGCAGTTGTGGGAATACGCGGAAACGGCGGTAGGAAAAGCGTGCTTTTCCGGTATAGCCCTTTTTTACAGCCCCATCATTTTAAGATGGTCAGCAATAATCTCTGCCAGCCGTCGGTACCCCTCCTCCACGCAGTGCAGCCCATCGTTGGCCTGGTAAACGGCCTCATTGGCGGCGCAGAAATCGGGTACGGCGGCGATATCGATCATGGGGATATTGTGCTTTGCCGCATAGTCGCGTACGAACGCGACGGCATCCTTTACCTGGGGCGCGTAACCGCAGTTGGAATAGGCGGGATCCTCTGTCGCGTGCAGGGGCGTCATCAACACAACCGGTCCCTTGGCATCCTTTTGCAGGTGCTGCACCAGTTCGTCATAGGCGGCGTTATCCGGCGTGTCCTCGCCGAGCTTCTGCCCGCCGTTGGTGCCCAGCATAACCAAAACCAGGTCGGCGTCGTTCACGGGGGCGTTACCGGCCAAATAATGGTTTAAGTAGCCGCCGGCACGATAGCCGCATTTGCCGTAGTTGTGCACCTCGGCACCGGTGATTTGGGACAGGAAATAGGGGTAGTTTTCCTTGTGAACGTTGGCGATGCAGCGCTTGCCGAATACGCCGTAGTCGCCTTCGGTTAGAGAATCTCCAATACACGCAATTATCATATGTCCTCCTATACGCCTGGGAAAAATGCACAGACCGCACAAAACGGGGGTGGGCATTTTGGACGCTATTTTTTATATCTTTATAGTTTTTTATTTGCAATTCTGCGGAATAGTTTTGCCCGTGCCGGCCAAAACTTCCATTTAAATATAACGTTTTGTGCTATGAACGAAAACTCTCGACTGCCGTACTTGGGTACGGCGACGCTAGGCTTTCGTCCATTCTGCACTATTTTTCCTGCGGCTTGTTTAAATTGAAAAATGCACAGACCGCACAAAACGGGGTGGGCATTTTGGACTCTATTTTTTATATCTTTATAGTTTTTTATTTGCAATTCTAAGGAATAGTTTTGCCCGTGCCGGCCAAAACTTTCATTTAAATATAATGTTTTGTGCTATGAACGGAAGCAGTTTGAACGTCGACTGCCGTACTTGGGTACGGCGACGCTAGGCTTTCGTCCATTCTGCACTATTTTTCCTGCGGCTTGGATGATGTGAAAAAAGAAAAAATTATCTTCCTATTTATTATACGCCCCCGCACGAAAAAGTGCAACGATTTGTCTTGCCTTTTTTGCTTTGGCTTGGTATAATGGACACGGTACACAGTACCCCATGAAGTAAAAAACCATAAAAAGAATATGAACAGCGAGGTCATTGTGATGATGAAAAAGTCCAATTTTCCCGTGCAGTCGCTGACGATTGCCGGCGTCCCCGTATCCGAGTTCGTTATTATTCCCGGTGCCGGCGGCCACACGACGGAAGCCGCGTATATGCTGGCCGAGTATCTGGAAAAAGCCTGCGGTGCCTTTGTGCCGGTGCGCGAAATGCCCGCCGCCATTATGCCGTATGAAATCCTGATCGGCAAGACCGACCGCGATATCCCCGCCGTGGCAGACCGCCGCAATGCCCTGAAAAACGACGGTGTGTTGTTCTACGTGGCACCCAATAAAAAACTGTATTTGGACAGCGATTCGACGCTCGGCGTCAGATTTGCCGTGTCCAAGTTCCTGGAGCAGTACGTCGGCGTGCGTTTTTACGATGAGCAGACCGAGCGCATTCTGCCGGCCGACGCTATCGATATTCCCGCCAACCTGGACTATTCTCACTCGTCGCCCCTGCTGTACCGCCATACCGACTGGAGCGTGGAAACGCCCCTGCGCCGTAAATGGGGACTGAACGGTGAGGACGGTGTGGAAAACCGCATCATCGGTTTCTGCCACACGATGGAACGCTTAACCGGTGTGCCGCAGAATCAACAGCCCTGTCTGTCCGATGAAAACGTATACCAAAAGGTGCTTGCCGGTGTGCGCCAATGGATCAAAGAAAATCCCGGCTGCCGCATCATTTCCGTCACGCAAAACGATAACTGCAATTACTGCAGATGCCCCAAGTGCGAAGCATTGGCCAAAAAAGAGAACCAGTCCGGCGTGATGCTGACGTTTGTCAACCGTCTGGCCGATGAAATCAAGGACGAGTATCCCGACGTCAACCTGCTGACGTTCGCTTACCAATATACCCGCAAGCCGCCCGTCACCATTAAGCCGCGCGACAACGTTATTATGTGGCTGTGCAGCATCGAATGCTGCTTCTCCCATCCCCTGGACGACCCCAAGTGCAAGCTGAACGCGGCTTTCCATGAGGATATCGTCAAATGGAGCAGCATCGCAAAAAAGGTGTACGTTTGGGACTATATCACCGATTATAACCATTACTGCATGCCGTTCGCCAACTTCCACACGCTGCTGCCCAACACCAAATTCTTTGTGGACAACCACGTGGTGGCCATCTATGAAGAAGGCGGCTATCAGCAGAAGGTCAACGGTGAATTCCGCGCCCTGCGCGCCTACCTGACGGCACAAATGCTGTGGGATCCCGCCATGACGCAGGATAAGTGGGATGCCTTGATCAAGGACTTCCTGGAAGGGTATTACGGCCGCGGTTGGAAATATATCTATCAATATATTACGCAAACCTGCGCCCGCGCAACCAAGCGCCATATGCGCATCTATCTGCACGGCCGCGATATTTTAGCCAAGAGTCCGAAAGTACAGATTGACGAGGCTTTCTGCCTGCGTATGCAGGGGCTGTGGAATAAGGCCTGCGCCCTGGCACAAACCGCGCGTGAAAAGAAACATTGTGCCGAGTCGCGCCTGCAGATCGATTTGTTGACGTTGAGCGCCCACCGCGTGGCGACAAATGAAATTGACGTCGCCGGCAACAAGGCCGTGATTGCAGGATTGAAACGCGAAGGCGCGCTGCTCATTCACGAGGGCAACCACGTGCCCGGGTTGTTGATTCGCAGCCTTGACGACGAGACGGCCGAAAAGTGCTCCCCCGACGAATGGGACGTGCTGAACAATCCGGATTTCCGTAAAAAGTTTGGACTGAAGGCGTTGGAAGACATAAAGGACGATCGGTAAACAGTGAAATAAAATCCTTACGGATTTTGTGAAATGCCTGCGGCGTGAAATGTTTGCTGTGCAAACGTGAAATGTGCCTGCGGCACGTTAAGGTAACCGGCCGGATAAACGAACGTTTATCCGGCCGCTAATTATATATATTATTATATAATACACCTAATATATGCGACAAAACGGACGACATTTTGGGGTGTTGAAAAAAAGTTTGCAAAAAGCCGAAAAAAAGTGTTGACAAGGGATATTCATAGTGGTATAATATGCAAGCTGTCGCCTAAAGAGGCGGTTAAAACAGCGAATCGGTCATTGAAAATTGAACAACAAGAGAGAAGTACAAAGCATAAAATAAGCGAGTACGGATCTCGGAGATTCTTTATGAGAATACTACTCAAACAAAAAGTAAACGAGCAATCAAGCTCAAAAAAGATTTAAGCACCGGAAGGTGATTAGATACAATTTTTTGAGAGTTTGATCCTGGCTCAGGATGAACGCTGGCGGCGTGCTTAACACATGCAAGTCGAACGAAGCACTCTATTTGATTTCCTTCGGGATTGACGATTTTGTGAGTGAGTGGCG
>DCGU01000072.1:9378-48414 GCA_002315325.1 Clostridiales bacterium UBA1770 | reverse complement strand
TTGCGCAAAATATTATACCTTATCATGCGGATAATGTCGTTTTCTATATAGACATAGCAAAAGACCGAACTGTTTTCTTGCAGTTCGGTCTTTTTACCTTAACGTGCGGCGGAACCGCTGCTCATTTCACGTGCCGCAAAGCGGCGTATTTCACGAATTCCGTTTAGGAGTTCATTTCACAAATTCCGATAGGAATTTATTTCGTTAGTATATCATAGTAGTACGCCGCCATGGCGCTCCAGCCGTGGCAAAGCGAGCCGGCACCGCCGAAATCCGCCTGCCCCACCATGGTTTCCCAGAAGGTGGTAGCGCCGTGGTCCAGCATGAACCCGCAGTCGCGGTCGATTTCGTTCAGAATCACGGGCGTATATTTTTCCCTGTCGGCGGCAAGGAGTGCGTCGTAGCGGAAGCAGGCCATGGAGAATGTTGCAGGGACGATGCGCACGCCGTCCGCTGCGTCTGCGGGAACGTCAAGCAGCGCCTCTTTCATGCGGACTGCCGCGCACGCGTCACCCTTGTATCGGAACGCACCGGAGCGGATCAGCCGCCCGATGACGGGCGCCTGCAGTTCCAGGCGGCGGTTGGGCCGCTCGTTTACGGTCACGGTACCGATGTCGATTTCTGCGGATTCCGCAGCTGCCTGCGGTGCGGCCGTACCGTCCAGTGCAAAGCCGGGCCCGATTTGGGACGTCATGGGCAGGCATTGGTGCTGCAAATACGTCGGATGAAAAGCGGATTTTGTTTTCGCCGATGACGAGTATACAAGTTCGCCTTCGCAATAGATACAAAATGCAACGTAGGCCGGGTGATTGATATACGTCGAGGAATCGACACCGCAATGCCACGCCGTAATTTCAAGCGCGTCGCCGTCGTTTTCCGCCGTGAACGTCACCGTATCGTAGGTAACCATGTCGGGGTATCCGGCATACTGCCCGAAGGCGACGAGGCGCCCGCCGACGTACACGTTATAATCCGTGTCTGCGGCAATCTGCACCGTATACTGCAGGCCCTTTTTCAGGGGCACTTCCGGGAAAAAGTCAACGTATTCGTCCTTTTCTCCCCCGCCCGCAAGCCAAATGGGCAGGACGGGAAAATCTTTAGATAATGCGTTTATCATTATTTTGCTCTCCTACGACTTGGGGTTATTTATTTATCAGATTGACCAATCAAAATTGTAAACTGTTTTCGTCAAGCAAAAACTCAAGCAGGCCGATAATGAGAAAACCATTGTCATTGTAGTACGGCTTTGCAGAATCGTATATGATGATTATTTTTTTGAAGGAATCGTCTATTTCGCAAAGAGACCGTTCCTCTTGTTCTTTTTTCATATCGTCCTCGATGGAATAGGCAGATTGGATATAATACCTTTGCGAACCCTTGACGGCAACATAATCGACTTCCAAATTTTTCTTACTGTAGCTACCGGTTGCATTGAGTGCATATTTTTCAACGATGCCCACGTCAACGTTGTACCCACGGTGCAACAGTTCATTGAAAAGAAGATTCTCCATCAAATGCGTTTTTTCATGCTGTCGGAATCCTATGACAGCGTTTCTAACGCCCAAATCACTGAAATAATATTTGCATGGCGCGCCGATATACTTCCTACCCTTAATATTATACCTTTTGGCGGTTTTCACGATGAATGCATCCTCAAGGAAAGAGAGATACCGCTGTACGGTATTGACTTGGATGGCACTGTGTTCTCTTGTTTTGAACGTATCGGCTATTTTTTGCGGATTTGTCAGTGTGCCGACCGAAGAAGATACGATTTCGACAAGTTCTCTGAATTCGGTAGTATTCTTGATTCGCTTTCTATCAATAATATCTTTCTCATAAATCGTTTCATATGCGGCGCTAAGATAGTGTTCTTTATTTTGATCGCCTGCAGCCAGTACGCAAAGAGGAAGGCCGCCGTATCGGAGATACTCCTCCAATACGTCCCGCTTGTCTCCTCCGATGGCGTCAAATATTTCTTTGAAAGTCAACGGCTGTAAACTGACAACGTCCCCTCTGCCTCTGAATTCGGTTGCAATATCGGCAGATAAAAACTTGGAATTGCTGCCGGTTACATAGACGTCAAGATAATCATATCGCAAAAAACCGTTTAGGGTTTCGGCAAAGTTATCAAGTTTCTGCACTTCGTCCAACAATAGATAATACCGGCCTGCTTCTTTCGTCTTGTCTTTGATATATGCTCGAAATTTCTTTGCGTTGATGACGTATTCGTTTTTTGTTCCTTTGACATGAATTCTCGTTTCCTCTTCGGGAAAATATACGTCAAGCCTGTCAACGTCATCCCCAAAATCAAAGGCAAATTCTATGATGTACTTTTCCGAGATTCCCTTTTCCAAAAGATATCTTTTGAAAATATGACCAAGCAAATACGATTTGCCGCATCTGCGAATTCCGGTCACTATTTTTATTAGATGATTATTTTCTTTAGAAATCAGCTCGTTCAGTTTTTCTTCTCTTGCAAATTCCATCACGTCGCCTCCGACATTTTTATCGCAGTAAATTGCTGGTACACGCATTTTACTGCAATAGAATTATAGCTGATATCATCATCTATGTCAAGATACGTCTAAAAAATATCTTGTACCCATTTTACGCTGCTCGTTCCGCCATCAAGGAAGAAACGTCCCCTGTGCCGTATCTCTTACCTATCCGCTATCAGCTATCTGCTATTCGTTATCCGCTTCTCTGCGTCTCCTACTTCTTCACTATTCACTATTCACTCTTACCTTATCTTATCTTTTCCCCGTTCAGCGTAACGTCATACACGAAGTCGCCGATGGTGAGATTGGCGCTGTCCGCCGTAACGGGATGGCCGTTGCGGGTATCCATAACGGCGTGCGTCGCGTGAATGGCGTCGATATGCAGTTATGTTTGCCTTTTCTAATGGACAATTTTGCGTATTGCAGCATTATTGTCCATTACAAATGAACAATAATGTTGACTTTTGTCTTTCATTGTAATATACTGTTATTGAGGTGAGATAAAATGATTTATAGAGAACACTATATTACTCCCGTCCGCGATTTTTACGATAGCGACTTAATCAAAATCATTACCGGTATCCGTCGATGCGGCAAATCCGTAATCCTTGATGAAATCCTATCGGAAATCAAAGCGAAGACCGACAACATCATTGACCTTGATTTTGAGGACGCTTCTATCTTGATGGCATTGCCGGACGCAACTTCGCTGATTGCTTACGTTGACGACCACAGGAAACCCGGAAAATGCTACGTGTTTCTTGATGAAGTGCAACGTGTGAATGACTGGGCGGTTGCCTGCCGCACGTTACGGCTTCATGACTGCTCTGTGTTTATCAGCGGGTCCAATTCCAAATTATTATCAAAAGAATTTACAAAAGAACTATCCGGACGATACGTTGCATTCCGTGTACACCCGTTCGTCTATCGCGAACTTTGTGAATACGCGCATGAACTTGGCAAAGACGTATCCATCACAGACTATCTCGTGTGGGGCGGATTCCCCAAACGGATTGAATTTAACGGTACCGACGCACAAAAGATTTACCTAAATGATCTGAACGAAACCATTATTATAAATGACGTCATTAACCGATACGGCATCCGAAAAGCAGATTTGTTCCGAAAAATAGCAAACTACATTCTTATTTCCAATGCAAGAGTGTTCTCCGCAAGGTCGGTTCACGATTATTTAAACGCAAACAGTCAGCCATGTTCTGTCACCACTGTTACAAAGTATCTCGGCTATTTAGAAGAAGCGTTTGCAATCGAATCCGTCAAACTGTATTCCGGAAAAGCAAAACGGGAATTGACATATTATCAAAAGATTTACAATGCAGACGTTTCTCTAAATTCCATCCGTTGTACAACCGGAAGATTTGACTTATCCCACAACCTTGAAAACATTGTCTATAATGAACTGATTTATATGGGCTATTCCTTGCAGGTTTATTACAATGGCAAAGAGGAAATCGACTTTGTTGCCATCAAGGATAACAAACAATACTACGTTCAAGTCGCTTTTTCCGTCAATGAAGAAAAAACGTATAATCGTGAATTCAAAGCTTTCAATCACCTGGATAACTCCTGCCAAAAAATATTGATCACTAACGATGATCTTGATTATTCCACAAGCACCGTTAGGCACATCAAGCTGACTGATTTTTTAAAAATGGAGTCTCTGTAATCCAATCAAATACGTATTCTAATGGACAATTTTCATCGTATTGATAAAATTGTCCATTATCTTTTTGCACGTTTCTCAAACCTGCGATACACTCTCTTTTCTCTTCCCTATTCACTATCCGCTATCAGCTATCTGCTATTCGTTATCCGCTTCTCTGCGTCTCCTACTTCTTCACTATTCACTATTCACTCTTACCTTATCTTATCTTTTCCCCGTTCAGCGTGACGTCATACACGAAGTCGCCGATGGTAAGATTGGCGCTGTCCGCCGTAACAGGTTGGCCGTTGCGGGTCAGATTTTCGATGGTAACGCGCCGCAGATCGTACGCCTCGCTGTACCCGCGCATATTGATGGGTGGCATAGCCGGCGCCGTGACGGCGATATTGCGCATGGTGATATCGTGAATCTTGGCACGCTCATCCTTGAAGGCGGAGTAGACTTCGATATACAAGATTTCCCCCTCGTACAGCGGGGCCATATAGTCGGTTTTTTCAAACAAGTCATACACGTCCTCGTCGGTATCCTGGATGCGGGGCTTTAAGCTGTAGGGCTCGTATTCCACGCGGATATCCTCGAAGGTGATGCCGTGCACGAAGGCGTTGTCCACGTTGCGCGTATCCATAACGGCGTGCGTCGCGTGAATAACGTCGATGTTGCGGTAGGCGCAATTTGTCATCTCCTTGCCGTAAATGTCCAGGCCGACCTCCAGGGCGCGGCCCCAGTCGTTCCAAACGACGCAGTTTTCATACACAAAGTCCTCCATCATATCGTAGACGCGGCCGTTATCGGTCATCAGTTCCTTGAACATGGAGCACACACCCTTGAGGCACAGTGAATCGTCGAAGGAGCGGACGAAGCAATTGCGCACGCGGCCGTGGCGGCAGTTGATGGGGTCGATGCCGTCGGAGTTGTACCGCCAGCAGCCGATGACCTTGATATTGTCAATCTCGACGTTATCGCAGCAGATGGGACGCACGCACAAAAAGCAGGGGTCGCGGAAAATCACGTCGCGGATTTCTATATTTTCGCAATATTGCAGAATGAGCGGGCTGGGACGGCCGGGATCGATAAAGTCACCCTCCACCACTTCCGGCTCGGCACGGCTGTGGTCCAAAATACCGCGCCCCGCGATGGTAATATTCTTTTTGTGCAGGGCCCAAAATGCGCCGTACACCGTCGCCCCGCGGGCAATATACACGGTGGTATCGTCCTGCAGTTCCACTGCCCCGATATAGTGCTCACCGGGTCCGTAATACAGTACGTGCGCGCGGTTCATATCCACCGGTTGCTCCGGTCCGTCCGCAAAGAAGGTCAAGGCGCCGAAGTGGTTATCAAACTCGACGCAAATCTGCCCCGGTTTGTCCAGTGTGAAGGTCACCTCGCGCCCCGCAACGTCCGGTACGATTTTGCGCGAGAGCGGACGCACGACGACGGAGGAAAAATCAAAGTCGGCGCGGATACGCACCTGCATCGGCTCCGTCCACTCGAACGAATAAAAGTCGACTACCTCGGTCTGGTCAAGGGTGCGCTGGTGCCCCGGCCAGTGGCGGTTAAACGGCATAAGCGACACGCGCGCCTGCTCCGGCTTTGCCTGCACCCCGTCCAGCCACACGGTATACGATTTGTGCGGCAGCGGATATTTTTCGTTTTGTTGCTGATGACCATCCATGGGTTTTCCTCCGTTGATAATACCGTTGTTTATTATCGCCATTATAACACGCCGCTGCGGGAATGGCAAGGGAGGAATGGGGTGAACGCCCAAGGCGGAACCGTCTTTATCTGCATCACACACAAAAGAATTGCATCATTTGACGATAAATGATGCAATTCTTCGTTCAATTGGCAAAGGGTCCGGCGCCATAGCCATTTTTCTCCTAAAAACAGCTCGTTTTTAGGAGATAATTGCAACGGGTAGGAGAAACGTCTGTACAGCAAAACAGAGGCGCCGTTTGGTGCCTCTGTTTTATTTATGTTATTTTAATCGCACGTAATACGTGGACCTACCGGTACCGTGCTTTTCTATTTCACCTTTATCGCACAGTCTCTTAACGTACAGTTCCAGCGTTTTTTCGCCGACGGACGGAATCAGCATCCGCAAATCTGACTTGGTAAATTTGCCTATCATATTTTGTACGGCATTTCGCACGATATCTTCGCTGCTCTCTGCGTCGGATACCAAACTGACCCGATTTTCTAAATCCTTATAAGCCGCAACAATCGTCCCAAGCAAATACTTGATAAATGGTACCGGGTCATCTTTTTCCTCATGCCAATTCTGTTGCGAAGCATACAATGCGTCATAATATGCATCCTTGTTTTTGGCTATTTTGGCCTCCAATGAAATATAACGCCCCACGTCATACCCATTTCGGTATAACAACAGTGTCGTCAAAAGACGGCTCATTCTGCCGTTCCCATCGATGAAGGGGTGAATACACAAAAAATCGTGAATAAAAATCGGAATGACCAACAATGGATCGATTTTCCCTTCTCCGATAATACGGTTATATTCATTACAAAGATTCTCCATAGCCAACGGTGTTTCAAAAGGGCTGAGCGGTGTAAAAAGTGTGATACAGTTCCCGGTGTTATCCGTTGCACTGATATAATTTTGCACGTTTTTGAAATGCCCGCCGTACCCCGTATCCGTTTGCGAGAGGAGCATACCGTGTAATTGCAAAATATAGTTGACTTGGAGCGGAATATACGCAAAACTTTCGTGCACCACGTTCAACGCATCACGATACCCGGCAATTTCTTTTTCATCACGATTGTGCGGTATGGTCTTATCACTCATCAATTGCTTAAGTCTGGTATTCGTCGTCCTTATACCTTCAATGGCGTTACTGGCTTCCGTACTCTGAATTTTTGCAATTTCAACGAGCTTTTCCAATTCCGACGGTTTTTGTTTTACGTATAGTGCCTGTTTACCGCGCGCCTCGTGAATAAAGGACAATAATCCCATGATTTCATTGTCCCACGTTTTATTTTCCAAATACTTATAATTAAACGTTCTCACATTATCACCGCCTTTTCTCCTAATATTTTATCATAATTAGGAGATAATTGCAATGGTTAGGAGAAAACAAAAGAAGGGCTATGGTTAGCGCGTGTCATCGTGCGGTGGATGAAATAATATTTATTTAAATTGTTTGGGGTACAATCCCTCAGTCTTTAGCTTCCAGCGTACAAGTGCGCACGTGTTCGCTACGCTCTCTACGAGGCAAATCCAGCCCCCTTTACACAAGGCGGCCTTTTAAGGTTCATTGCCATAGAAGAGAACAACTCCCAATCTGCCTTTGGCAGATTTGTGCTCCGCCTATGGCGGAGCGCCTTTTAAGTTCATTGCCACGGAGACAATCCCTCAGTCTTCGCTTCGCGAATCCAGCCCTGCATAGAGAGCGTAGCGAACATGCGCCCGCTTGCGGGCTTCACTTCTACACAAGGCGGCCTTTTAAGGTTCATTGCTACCAAAAAAAGCGCGCCTCCGGTCTTGCTGACGCAATCCCACTGTTCCGCCTATGGCGGAGCGCCTTTTAAGTTCATTGCCACGGATAGAGGACGGAGAACTCCTTCCACCGCTAACGCGGTCCCCCTCCCTCCCCGATGGAGGCTTGGGGAACGGGAGACTCACCACGGGCCTGCTGCACAATCCCCCTGCTCTGCCTGCGGCAGATCAACAAAAGACCGAACTGCAAAAAACAGTTCGGTCTTTTTAGCGCCAGGGATTTATTTCACTGCGTCAGCTTCATCTGCTCTTGCATTTGAAGAACAGGCCCAGCGTGCCGCAGCCGGTGTGGGCACCGATGACGGGGCAGATAAAGTCGGCGCGCACGTCGGTGATGCCGAGTTCCTCTTTGAGGCACTGCATCAGCTTTTGCACGTACTGCATACAGTTGGCGTGGCAAATGAACACAGTCTGGTTTTTATCAAGCGTGGTGCATAACTCTTTCATTTTATCCACAAGCGCACGCATGGCGCCGTTGACACCGCGCGCCTTTTCCACGGGGGTCAATTTACCCTCGGCATCGCAGTGCATAACGGGCTTGATGCCCAACACGCTGCCGGCAACGGCGGCGAGTTTGCTCACGCGGCCGCCGCGGTGCAAATGATGCAGGTCGTCCACAAAGAACCAATGCCCCACGTGGTCGCGTTCCCGCAGCACGTAGGCAGCCGTTTGGTCGATATCCCAGCCGTTCTTTCTCTGCTCCTCCACCGTCATGGTGATGAGCATACCCAGTCCGCGGCAGGCGCACAATGAATCCACGGTGATAATCTTGGCGTCGGGGTATTCTGCCTGCAGTTCTTTTGCGGCGACGCAGGCATTCTGATAGGTACAGGACAGCGCCGACGAAAAGCTGATGCACAGCACGTCATGGCCCGCATCCAATTCTTTTCGCATGGCGGTTTTGAACTGTTCAGTATTGACGGCCGACGTGTTGCAGTCCAGTCCCGCCTTGATTTTATCGAAAAAAGCTTCCGGAGCAAGTGCTACGTGGTCCGGCGTGTCGGCATAGGTTTGCCCGTCTATCGTAAAGGACAGCGGAAGCACAACAATACCGTTTGCCGCCACTTCCGCCGCATTCAGGCTGCAGCAGCTGTCCGTGATAATCGTAAATTGTTTCATAAAAAGGTCCTCCTTCCGCGAGTCCTTTGCATCCTCACTGCTATATTATACTACAATTTCTTAAAATGAAAATAAAATCATACAACGTTCATCAACCATTTTCCGCAAAGTGCCGGTCCGACTGACCGTGTCGTATCTGCAAGTTTCACTTAATTTCTTGCACAATCCCCATCTCCTTAATTTTCTTCTTCTGCCCGAAACGAGGTCATAAATCTCTTTAAAAGGAATGCACAAAAGTACGGGAAAGTATATACGCAATCCTCATGCCCGATATTGTTCTTTGTAAATTTAAAACCATATCGGATATCCGGATAACGATCTGAAGTAATCAGCGTTTTCATAGATTTTGCACGACCGCTGTTGGCTTTAACCTCAACAGGGATTAAAGACGCAGCCGAACGGATAAAGAAATCCTCTTCCAACGATGAATCATCTTTCATATAATAGTACAATTTATACCCTTGTTTGACAAGGGCTTCACCAACCATATTTTCATAAAGAGCGCCCTTATAAACGCCCAAATTTTTATTAGCACGGAGATCATCCTGCGACTCTTCATCCAACATGGATACCAGTAAACCCGTATCGGCAAAATACAACTTGAAAGTATCCGCATCGTAATTCCCGCCAAGCGGCAACTCCGGGAATTCCAAACAATAGCAAATATTTACCATGCCGGCGTCAGCCAACCATTCCGCACAACCGCGATAATCCCTGAATCTTGCACCTGACGCCACTTTCGATATCTGAAATTTTTTATTTTCTTTTGCAAGTTGCGGCGCAACACGATTGAACACGTTGATTATCCGCGTTTGGTCCACGCCGTATGCGTACTTGCGAATATCTTCTTTATAGTCAGCCACCAGTTGCTTTTGCGTATCAAGAGACCCCTCAAACGTGTTGCGCTCGATATACTCCCGAACAACAGCCGGCATACCGCCGATTATATTAAACTCAAGAAAGAGCGCGTGAAATACTTTCATTTCCAGCTCACTGAACGGTTTACATTCCTTCATGTGGAAAAGCAGGTTTGCAATTGTGCTGTCGTCATACCCCTTTGCCCACAAAAACTCCTCAAAATCCATGGAATGCATCTCGAAGTCAGTTTTATACCCTACACTGTTGCTTTCTATTTTTTTATAGTTTACCCCGAGCATTGACCCACTGCAAATCACGTCAAATCGACCGTCAAGGCAGAAAAACTTTAGAGCCGTGGCGATTTCCGGGAATTCTGTTATTTCGTCAAAAAAGAGCAGCGTTTTATGCGGTACAAACTTTTTTGACGGGTCAATTAAAGAAATGTTCTTAATAATATCTGCTGTCTCATAGCCGTCTGCAATAATCCCTTTATACTTTTCATCACGGACGAAATTAATCTCAATGACGTTTTCATAATTTGCCGAAGCAAATTTCAAGATGGACGCCGTTTTGCCGATTTGGCGACTGCCTTTAATTATGAGCGGTTTCCTGGTTTGGTCAGCCTTCCATTCCGCCAAGAACCCGTCTGCTTTTCTTTTCAAATACATACGAAACGTCCTCCCGCATACTTTATCGTTACCCATTATACACAAATCACGTGCGAATGTCAATCCGATTTTCACATTTCATGAGCGAATTATTCTGCATTTTACACATTTTATGAGCGAATTATTGCGTGATTTTCACATTTTATGAGCGAATTACAGACGTTTTAACACATTTCATGAGGGAATTAACGTAGGCAGACACACAACACCGGCACGTGTAACACATTTTTACAAGTTTTTTGATGTCTCTTTTACACATTTTTTCAAGTTTTTCCGGATGGATTTTACACATTTTTACGGGAATACCGGCTGCATTGACGTCCTATACAAGAGAAAAAGCCCGAAAACCGCGCATGCAGGCGGTTTTCGGGCTTTATTGCCATGGGTATTACTTCTTATTTCTTTGCCTTATGTGCGGCGACGGCGGCGCGGGCTTCCTCCACGCGGGCCTTGGCTGCGTCCTCGTCCTCGTGGCGTTTGACTTCATCGGCACGTCTTTGGTCCACGGTTGCCTTGTGCTTGGCGTAGTTCTCGGCCGGGATCTCGGGGTTGCCCTTGGAGTAGCTGGGAATCAGCATATCGCCTGCAACGGCAGGGTCGGTGCACTCGGTATCGTTGCGCCACTTGTCGCGCTCTGCCTTATCGCGCAGGTTCGGGATGTCCATGGAAACGTTGCCGGCACGGGCGGAACGGTAGGCAAACAAGCCGGGCAGGAACATATCCAACGCCTCGTACACATCGA
Source organism: Clostridiales bacterium UBA1770 (assembly GCA_002315325.1). GTDB lineage: Bacteria > Bacillota > Clostridia > Oscillospirales > CAG-272 > UBA1770. Next base: position 37,334 of record DCGU01000072.1, on the reverse strand, counting down.
TGATGTCGTGGTTGCCGTTGCCCTTGATGGCCTCGATCATATTGTACATGATATAGTAGTCGGAACCGCCGTGACCGGACGCCGTTGCCTGATCGGTCAGGGCATCCTCATTCTCTTTCAGGCGGGGGTTCCAGTGGTTTTCGCCCTCGTACTTATCCATGTTGGCGTACAGCGTATTGACGCCGCCGCGGCTCTTATCGGCGATATCGCAGGACGCATCCTCACGAGAGGATTCGTAGCGGCCGAGCGAACCGTAGACGGAGTACCAAATGGAGTTTTTGGACGGGCCGACACCGTGCAGGGACTTTAAGATGGCACCGGATTCCAGCGTGACGATTTCCAGACCGTAGGGGCCTGCCTTGGCACCCATACGTTCCATACGCTTATTGAACGGGCCCTCGAAACCGACGACGGAAACGGGGCGCTGGCCGGCGATGTGAATCAGCGGGCCCAAAGAGTGCGTGCAATAGAAGAAGGCGGACATGGTGTTGCGCCAGTGCTCAGGGTCACCGCCGTGGGTGAGCCCTGCCCAGCCGGGTTCGCAGTTATGCATATACTCGCCTTCACCGTACTCGAAAGTGCCCAGGTGGCCCAAGATACGCTCGTTACGGATCTTTTTGGGCGCTGCCATAAAGCAGTAGTTTTCAGCGTAAGCGTAAATCTTGCCGGTGGACTCGACGGCCTCGACCAGTTCAACGGCTTCCTTCATGCACTGCACGGGCAGCACTTCGGACAGCACGTGCTTGCCGGCCTTGAGTGCCTTGACGGCAAAGGGGGCGTGCGCGTTGGCGTAGTTGGCCAGCACCACCAAATCCAGGTCGTGCTGCAGGAATTTGTCGTAGTCGGTGTAGAAAGCGATATCGCCGTCGGCACCGTAATCGCGCTGTGCGTTCTCGATGGCGACGGGGGAATTGTCGCAGATGGCGACCAGTTTGGCGTCGTCCACGGACTTGCAGTAGTTCATCATGGTACGGCCGCGGCCGGCACCGACGACACCGACGCGCACCACCTGATGCTGCGCCTTGGAAGCGCGGTAAATCGTCTTATAGGGGGTACCGTCGTTGTAAACCATTTGAATGCTTTCCATGTCGAACATTTCCAGCACCTTTTCCCAGCGTCTTTCCATACCGTACTCGTACTCGACGGGCAGGAAACCGGCTGCCAGGTAGCTCTTGACGGCGGGGATACGGCCCTCGCTGGTGGTCAGCGAAACAAACTTGACCTTGCGCGCCACGAGAGAATCCAGGGCGACCATGGACAGGTACTTTGCCAGGCCCATGCCGCGGTACTCGGAGCGAATAGCAACCATGTGCACGTCGCCGACGTTTTCTTCTTTATACACGAACGCCGTGATGGTACCCACGTGATAGCCCTTATAGTCCAGGAAGTTGACGTCTTCCGTCGGGTTGATATCGGGCCAGGTGGTGATTTCACGGGCAAACTTTTCTTCCACGTCCTCGCTGGGGTTGCCTAGGCCGTTCAGACAAATGTCGAACCAAGCCTGGCGGTCCTCCTTGGAGCCGTTATACTTGGAGAAAGAAAAACCCTCGGGAAGGTCGCCGCGCCAATAAGAGGTGCCGGGGAACCAATACATTTTCAGTTGTGCCATATGCAGTACTCTCCTTTATGCTTAGCTCACGCCGGTTAAAAAATGCACAGACCGCAAAAAACGAATTTATCGTTTCTGCATCGCTTTTTTCTCGGCTGATAGCCATAATGATGTTATGTTTTATGGATGATTTTTGAACTTGCGTTCAAAAATTCCATTTTATTTTAAACGTTTTTTGCTATGAACGAGAACCTTCGACTGCCGTACTTGGGTACGGCGACGCTCGGTTTTCGTCCATTCTGCACTATTTTTTCATCCGGCTTCTGTTCTCGATGAAAAATGCACAGACCGCCGCTACGCGTTCTGCACTATTTTTCCTTCGGCCGTGTCGGTAAGAGAACGGGAACCGCATGATACATATCATGCACATTTCTAAAGCCTCCCTCCGGGAGGGAGGTGGCATTGCGGAGCAATGACGGAAGGAGCATGCGGAATAATCAGTTTCGCTACATATTGTTCGCTGCAGATTATTTTGTCGCAGGGCTCCCTCAGTCAACTTACAGTTGACAGCTCCCTCCCGGAGGGAGCCTAAGCTACGATGTCTTCCGGCAAATCATAGTGAGCATCATTTACGCAACACTCTCTATAAAAAGATTTAAAGTGTCCAAATAATTATATCACACACGCGGGGGCGTGGCAATGTTTTTCGCGCCGGAGGGCGTTACGATTGTGCGCGGTTTTTGTCCACGATGCGGTTGGTCGACTCGGTCAGGGCGAAGACGCACAGGGACAGCAGCAGGATGCCGAACGGAAGGAGGCGGAACGTCGTTGCCTGTGCGAGTTTACCAAACAAGAGCGGTGTGAAGGTCGAGCCGAAATAGGCGAAGGCCATCTGCACGCCGATGACGGAGCCGGAATACTGCGCGCCGAAATTGGCGGGCGTGGAATGCGTAATGCAGGGGTAGACGGGGCCGCAGCCGAAGCCAACCAGGGCAAAACCGACGGCTGCCGGGAGATAACTGTCAAAGCGGAAGACGATGAGCAGCGACGCCGCGGCGACAGCCATTGCCCCCGCGCGGATGAGCTGCCGGTCGGAAAACTTTCTCGTTAAAAAGCCCGTCAGGGCGCGGCTGGCCGTCATACCGATATAGAACAATGACGCCAGTGAGGCGGCGAGATCGGCGTCCAACGCATAGACCGATACGAAATAAGTGGACGCCCACGACATGGGGAACGTTTCAATCATAATGTAGCAGAAGAAACCCAGGAACATCATCTTGGTACCGGGCAAACGCAGCACGCCGGCGGGCGTGAGCGGTACGTCGGGCACCTCTTCGGTTTTGCCGTTGACGTTCTTCCCTGCCATCTTTTGCCACAGCGGGATGGCCGCAAACATAACGGCGGCAAGACCGAACTGAATAAAGGACACCGTGCGGTAGCCGCCGCGCCAACTGTTCGCGCCGGTCAGTGCCTGCCCCATAATCACGGGGGAAATCAGGGCGCCGAGGCTCCAGCAGCAGTGCAGCCAGCTCATATGGCGGGAGGACAAATGCAGGGCCACGTAGTTATTGAGTGCCGAGTCGATGGCGCCGGCGCCGAAGCCGTAGGGCACAGCGAGCAGGCACAGCATCCAAAATGACGAGGAGAAGGAAAAGCCCAGCATGGCGCCCGCCGTCAAGACGACACTGACGGCCGTGACGCGTCCCGTACCGAACTTATGCGTCACGTGCTCCGACAAGAGCGACGAGGCGATGGTGCAAAGAGAGATGATGATGCAGAGATAGCCCGAGGCGGACACCGCGGTGTCCAGGTCCAAATGCATCACGGGCCAGCCAGCACCCAACAGCGAGTCCGGCAGTCCCAAACTGATAAAAGCGAGATAGACGATTCCGATTAACAGGGAGAACATAACGATGAAAAATCCTTTCGGGAGAGTTATTTCTTGGCAGGCCAATTGATTCCGGCGCGGTCGGCCTGTTTTAGCTGATTGCAGCGCTCCACGCGGTAGGTCCTGCCGTCCTTGACGAAGCAGGCGCCGGTTTGCTTAAAGTAGAAGGGCACGCCGGCCGCGATGCATTGTTCGCGCATGGACAAAATCCACTCGTAATGACAGGGGCGCGCGTCGTCGCCCGATTCGCCCCCGCAGGTCACGTGCTCGATTTTGCCGCTAACCAGGTATTGTTCAATATGCACGGGTCCGAGCATGGGCTCGCAGATAATCTCGCGGTGTGCGATGGGGAGGTCCAGCAAAATCGGCAAACGCGCGTCGGCGCGGTCCTGGTTTTCACAGGTGGAGCACACCGTGACGTTGGGGTAACCGTTCCCCCAATCGAGCGGCAGGCAATCCGTCATGCGGTGAATGCGCTTGGTGATGATGACGAAGTTGACGTCACTGCGCGCACGCATCATAGCCCAACATTCGGGGCGCCACTCGTCGGCCTCCTCCAGGAAGAAATCCGACGTCATACAGGAATACAGGCGGTCGCCTGCGGGGACTTTGTACGCCCCGCTCCTGTCTTTGCGCAGGGGGAGATTGTACTCGGCAGTTTTGGTCACGATGCTCGGGTCACGCCCGACGGATTCGTCCCGCCGATACATATAGCAGTGCATGCATCCCGCACTGATTTTTTTACACCCGTGCCAGGGGTTCCAAATGCCCATAGCGTCAGTCGTTTAAATACTGTCGGCGCACGTCGGGGGGCACCATGCTCCCGCCCGTTGCCCACACGATATGCACGGCGTTCGGGTTATCCGCACAGGGGCATAGTGCCGCGGCACGCGCCCAGGCGTCAAAGGCGACGCAGGAAGAGGGTTCGATGAAGATATTTTCACTTTGGTACAGCCGTCTTGTGGCCGGGATAATTTGACTGTCGGGGACCGTGAAGCAGCCGTCCAACAGCGGCGCCATCATTTTGGCCACCATACCGGAGGGACGCGCGACGGCCAGGCCGTCTGCATCCGTCACACCGGACAGCCCAATATCCTGCACACACACGTCGTTATATTTTTCGGAAGCAAGGCCCAGCAGCATACACGGGCAGCGCGTCGGCTCAACAAAGACGCAATGCACGTTATCGCCGAACTCCTGTTTCAGCCCGAACGTGATACCGCCCGGTGCGCCCCCGACGCCGCAGGGGAGATAGACGAACAGGGGATGCGCGGCATCCACCGTGATACCCATATCGTCCAATTGTTTGTGCAGCCGACGCCCGGCCACGCTGTAGCCCAAGAACAGGGCCGTGCTGTGCTCGTCGTCGACGAAATACGAGGTGGGGTCGGCGTCTGACGCCGCCCTGCCCTGCGCCACGGCCAGGCCGTAGTCGCCGCTGTATTCCCGCACGTCAACGCCCATGGAACGCAGCTTGTCCTTTTTCCATTGTTTGGCATCGGCCGACATATGCACGACGGCGTGGAAGCCGACGACGGCCGAAGAAATACCGATGCTGAGCCCCAGGTTGCCCGTGGAACCGACCTGCACCGTGTATTTTGAAAAGACGGCGCGGGCATCGCTGTCCGCCAGTTTGGCATAGGTATCCCCGGGGGCCAGCAGGCCGTTTGCCAGCGCCAGGTCCTCGGTGTGTTTGAGCACCTCGTAGATGCCGCCGCGCGCCTTGACGCTGCCGGCGACCGCCAGGTGACTGTCCATCTTGAGCAGCAGCTTGCCCGCAGGCACGGGACCGTCGGCGGCCCATGCGGCGCGTGCCGCATCAATGGGGCGCAGTTCCGATTCAATCACGCCGCCGGCCGCTGCCGTCTCGGGAAAAACCCGCGCGATAAAGGGGGCGAAGCGGCGCAAACGCGCGTCGGCGTCGTCCGTATCCGCTTTGCAAAAAGCCAATTTATCCTGCGCATCCTGCCAGGGCATTTTGCCGCTATTTGCCCAATAGGTCGGCGCCTCGGTGCAGAGGTCCCGCAGTGTTTCGCACGGGCAATTGCCGGCAGATTTTTCATATTGCGCAAAGTTTGTCGTCATTATCTATCGCCTTCTATTTGATTATATACGTTTGCCGAAATCGGCTTATATTCATATTTGGCACTGCCTGCTTGATACAATATGGTTATTTGATCTTTGTACTGTGTCGGCAACACAATCGTGCCCCACTTGGATTCGCTTGTGTACCAGCCGACGGGAATATCCCGGTCGGTCGCTTTCCAACTAAAAGCAAAGATTTCGTTGCTTGACGTTTTATTACGATAATTTAAATACGCTTTTTCCAACGAATCACCCGTTGAAAAATTGAATCCTTGGCCAGAATAGCCGTTGGCAACCAAACTGACAACATCGAACACATAATACGTATTGCCGGATTTCACGTAATTGATAACGTGACCGCCGCCCTGCCCCTTGGCATACGTCATGGAGATGACCCCGACCTCATCATAATCGTCGCGCAGGAGGTAGCCCATCAACGTAGAAGACGACCCGCAGTCGCCCCAATTACGATTATATATTTTTTCCGCATTATAGTGATAATGCCAAATCAAATTACCGTCATCGATTTGCGTGTCATATCCGCTTGCCCTATACCCCCTAAAAATGAGCAAGGCAAGCGCCGAAGACAACGTATGGGTATTGGCAGAAGCAATGTTAATATCTGTGTCACAAAGTGCAAGAACAGCCTGTAATTCATTGGTTGAAAGAATACTTTGCTCGATTTTGTCATCCGACATTTCCACTGCAATGAGACGTGAAATCATTTCATCGTAATCTTTTTGGGGGGCCGCAGCAGAAATGGGGACCAGATCATCGCAGGTAATACTGGCACCATCATTCTGAAAAACGTATTCTTTTTCAAGCGGTGTAAATAAATAAATATTATTGAGCATTCCGTCATCATCAACGCCGACCGTATGCAGTGCGGCAGTAAAATCATCTGCTGATTGGAGTGACGGAATTATTTTCATATCAAAGAAACACGGGGCATTATTACACTTTTTAAATGCTGCAGAAAACATACCGGGGGAAATAATCAGCCAACTTGTTTGATATGGAATAAGCAACCCGGAATAAAACCAAGAACCTTGATCATAACAAGCGCTTTGAATCACTTGCAGTTCAAGAATATTATCGGATAATAGGTATCCGACCAAAAAACTATAGGTTGACGCATCGGAATGACCGCTTTTCAGCTTGGATAACGTGTTTGCCGGATTATACGTCAAATCACCGCCGGACCAAAACATAGTGTTGAACGCATCCAAAAAAGCGATGGCATCCCCCATCGTATTGATTCGTTTTCGCACAATAGCGAGATCCAAGGATTTCATCGACGTAATTTCCGCATCGGAATACTCCCGCGTCATCAGCGCACTCACAGCACCTAACGTCAAAACGGCATTTTCTGCAGGGTCCGTAACATCCGTTTGTTCCACGGATGACGTCCCACTTTGCTGCCCGCTTTTGTAGGATACAGTTTCACGCTCGACAAAAACTTCACCGCAAGTGCTGCAGAATACTCGTTTCGTGTATCCTACTTTCAGTGCCGTCGCTTCGACTGCCGGTTCTGTCACAAGCGTATGCCCGCATACAGGGATATCTTCCTGTTTCACAATAACGGCGCCGCAATCAGCACAATGACTGCCTGAAGTCCGCCCGCCTGTCGTGCAAGTTGCCGATACAGCATCATCGTTGACAGGGTAATGACCGAGCGGCGCGATTGGCGTCTGTTCCTTAATGATTTCCCCGCAAACACCACAATAGGCACCGGTAGAAAGCCCCGGTGCCGTACAAGTGGGTTCAACGGCAGCCGTGGTTATAATTTTGTGACCGGCAGCTTCAATAACCTGCTGTTCGGCAAAGACTTCCCCGCAATCGGCACAATGGGCACCGACGGTAAGCCCCGGTGCCGTACAGGTTGCCGGTACGGCGTCATCCATCACGACGTTATGCTCGTGACCACACGAAGCCAGCATGCCGGCGGCAAGCGCCAACGCAAATAAAAGAACAATGCTTTTGATAACGATGATTTTCTTTTTCATAGCTTTTCGTTTTCCGTTTTACCGCTTTTATGAACCGCTGTAGTTAAAGACGATGTTATTTTTGTTAATGCCGCCGTCACCGATGACGGTTGACGCGTAGACGTTGTTCCAATCTACCTGCGACCCGGGATAATATATCGTCATCTTCGTTGCTGCATTACACCCCGGAATGGCAAAATCTCCGATTGATTGTATGTTTTTCGGCAACACCAATTTTTCCAATGCATTACAACCATAACACAAGTCTGCCGACAAAGTTGTCACTTGATCCGGAATGGTCAGCGCTTGTAAGGAAGAGCAATTTTCAAAAGCACCACCTCTCAAATTCGTCAACCGACGCGGCAATGTAATTTCCCGCAGGGCAGTACAGCCGCTGAAAGCATATCCGGCAATTTCCGTCACCCCTGCAGGAATTGTTACGCTGGTCAATGCCGTACATTTTGCAAATATACCCGCGGAAAGTTTGGTCAGACCGTTCGGCAATACAACGTTTTGCAATTTTGTACATCCTGAAAATGCATGGGACCCGATAGTAGTCACTGTATCCGGAACCACAACCTCACGCAAAACCAGATTATTCAAAAAAGCGCTTGATTTGATTTCCGTTACTTCATAAGTACCGTAGTGGTCCGGAATAACCAATGTGGAAAGGCTGTACGTTCCGATACCGGTCACGACAGCCACACCGTCCTTCACTTGGTATTCGAGTTCCCCGGCTTCAACCACAGGTTCTTCCTGCTTCGGTTCCGACTCATCCTTTTTCTCGGTTGTATCAACTTTATTTTGCTTATCGGTGTCATCCACTGCCTGCTCCCTGCGGGAAACGACGCGGTCACCGTCCCGGAACCAATCGCGCGTCAAGGGCACCGCCGCCGACAACAGTACAAATGCCAAAAAATAACAAACACCGTAAATGATGATTCCCTTTTTACTTTTCACAATTGAGTCCTCCCGCTTTTCATCTGCCGGCCACGGCACCATAGCATGCTATGCACGACCGACAGCGTTTCATGAAGCTTTCTCACGATATCACGTTACTGCTTTTTGCTTATTCACTTTCAATTACCGAACGTCAGTCAACCGCCTTGTCCGTTTCCTGCGGCATAAATCGTAACGTCCCCGGCACTGCCTTCGCATCGTACAAATAAGAAACGTCCTCTCCCGTTCGCACGGAATAAATCTGAACGGACGAAATCGTATTTTCCGCCTTGCCGACAGTATCCAGATATCCGGTTACCGTGCAATACAGCCAATGCCCCGACATTAAATGTCCGCCGGCAATCCAATAGTACCCATTTTGCAGGACGGCGCCGTCCGAATAATATTGCGTAACGTTTTGCGACGCTACCAAAAGCAGTATCGGTGTCACCGTCAAATGGCCAACACCGCAACTCAATGAATAACACGAGGTTACGTCACGTCCGTTTTCGTCGGTGACACGGAACGTATGAATGCCAAAGGAACACCAGCCAATTTCGGTCTGCGATTCATTCACCGTACAGGTGAACGTATGTCCCGGCAGCAGGCAGCCGTCCTGAACTTCATAAAAAGCCTGCGCGTATAGAGGTGTGCCGTCATATTCTTTGGTAAAATCGGCCATATCTACGTTCAGTCTGCGCGGGGTAACCGTTAAAGTCCCGCATTCCGCACAGGTAACGGTAAAGCAGTCCGAAACATCCGCACCCGCACCGTTCAGCACCGTAAAGACACCGGAAAACGTTCGTTGACAGGAACCGGGTACTGTTTGGCTGCCGCCGCAAACCAACGTCATTGTATGTTTTGCCGGCAATGAACCGACGGAAATGACGTATTCATTGGAAGTCAATGGTGTTGCGTCATATGTTTTTTCAAAGTTTTGCAACGTCACTGTCAACGGGCGCGGCGTCACCTGCAACGTTCCATAAGTCACGGAAATGTCATAGTTGCTCGTTACGTCCTTTTTCTTTCCGTGCATAATGCAGAAGGTCAGCACATTGTCCACAATACCTTCACTGCAGTAGGTAACACCCGTATGCGCCGTCACGGAAATCCTGTCACCATTAATAAGCGCTGACTCTTCGTTGACCGTTATTTTCTCGGTATATTGTTGTGTCCCGTTGTAAATGAATTGTGCGGAACCCGTTGTCAACGACAGCGGCCGAGGTGTAATCGTCAACGTTCCGTAAACATACGAAATGGCGTAATTATCCGTCACGTCTTTTCCATCCGCATCCTTAATACCAACTGTTACGGTATTTTCATAGGTACCGACGTCGGATACGTTTGGAAAGGTTTTAACGTACAGCGTATGTCCCGAAACCAACCCCAACCCGCCGGTGACGGAAACCGTACAATCATTATTTCCCGTCCCGTCATAAATCTTTCTGACGTCGGGAACCGTCACCGTGATGGGGCGTTGGGTAATTTCAAAATACCCCTCGGTTATTGTCATATTATAAAATCCGGACATATCGTAACCCGTGTTTGGATTGACCATCCACACGGCCAATATATTCTGGTGCCGGCCGACATTGGTAAAAGATTCCACTGCCAGAGCCACTGCACTTTCCCCCTGTGCCGGCGTTGTCCCATCAATACACGAAACGGCACTGCTGCATACGTGCGACTGCCCGTCATACACAACCGATATCGTATCCGCCGTTTTTATGTTGATATCGCGGCGGTCAATCGTCAGTTCTCCCGAGACGCAAACAAACCGATAGTTGGCAGAACAATCACGTCCCTCCCCGTCCAAAACAGCGTAGGTTTGTTCGTTTTCAGCCGTAATTACAATTCCCCCCACTGTATTCCAATTCAGTGCGTGTTCAGGGTCATCCACAAACGTCTTGAAGTCGGGGTTATATTTTTTAATATCGGGATAGAATAACAGGTGGTTGGAACTTTCGGGGGCTTGTATTGTCACGGCGGTATAGTTCCTGTTTTCCATCCATTGTGGATATTGCAGGGACGTGGCAGAGGTTACAACATAATACTGATCGGCAAATGCCGGTGCCGTTTCTGCCGTAAAGCTCACGCACTGCTGTGCCGTACCGTCATAAATAAAGTCGGCATCGTTCGCATATAATACAATGGTTTTCGGAATAAAATCTATCGGCATTGCCGAGGTTTGCAGGACGTAGCGGTCTGTCACGTCGGTGCCGTTTATATCAACGATGCACACCGTATTCGCCAAAGCAGTGACAAACGTCGACGTTTGGGTTAGGTCGTCGTAGGCCACGTCATAGGCCGCGATTTTTTCCCCGTATACCATATCCGCTGCAATGGCAGGTTTTACCCCGTATTCCACCGTCGAATCTATAAGAATCACGTCAATGGGGCGCGAGACAATGGAATAGTACAGCGGGCTTTTCCGTTTTTCAACATGCAGCGCGTTTTCCTTGACCAAACGTATTTGATAGTTCCCCGGCAAAACGGGCGTCTCGGTTGTCCAAGCGTCACTGTCCGCAGTAGCGTATTCCACGTAATACGGACGGAACAACACTTTGGCGTCCCACACCGCCGTCTCACCATACACGTACGACGATTGTGACAGTGTCAGTGGCCTTGCTACAAAGCCGGGAATAATAAAACCGGCGGCAAGGAGGAAAAGAAATATACCGACAATCAGGCAAGAGAGCACGCGGTGCCCGCGGATCCAATCCAAAACGGCAACCGTGCGGCGCATTTTGTCCTCATACCGCGCATAGCGGTCATTCATCGTATCAAAATTCATATTTTTTCCTCCTTTCAATTGGATTTTTCTAATTTAGATACTTCTTTAAAGTAGCGGCGGTTTGTCAAATTTCGGATGCCGGTTATTGCGATACCGTCAAAGTGCCATAAATTTGCTGTAATGCATAATTATTCGTCACGTTCACGTCGCCGCGAATGATTTGGATATTCAAACAGTTGCTTACAGAACCTCTTTCCAGCAGCTTAGTTGAGCCGTCTATTACGATGACGTCACCCGGCATTAACTTCCCGGCAACAATCGAATAATTTGTGCACTGCAAATCCGTGCCGTCATAGGGTTTCGATGCAGAACCGGCTTGAATTGTCAGTTCAGCCGGCAAAATCGTCAGCGTGCCGCAATTCCAAGAAATATTCGTATAGAAGAACGTCACGTCGTTTCCCCATGCATCCCTAATAATAGGCATCGTTTGGTTGGGATGCACACCGACACCGATAGTTTCATCCGATGCAAATCCGTCAAAATAATCCCCTGCCAGCAATTCACCGGTAAAGTCGCAGGTCAACCCATCACAGGGGGTGCCGTCATAGGTTTTTGAGACGGAATTCGTTTTGACCGACAGTGTCAGCATAGCACGCATAGCGTTCTTTTGCTTTTCTTTTTCGTCCATGGGTGACGGATCATTCGGGAAATCGCTTTCTTGTTGTTTCTCGTCATCCTGTTCCTCTTGTTTGTCCTGCGGCTGTTCGTCGTCGGGGGACTGAAGTTCGCTGTCGTCTCCCGATGCGGTCGCATCTACCTGCATCCAACCAATACCGTTGACATAAATTTCGGTCCAGGCGTGTCCCATATCTCCTGTCACCTTGGTCATTTCATATGCCTCGGCATGAACCAAATACCCCTGCACGTACCGTGCCGGAATACCGAGGACACGGAACATCAGCGTGGCCGCCACTGCGTAATGCTGGCAAATTCCTTCTTTGGACTCCGTCAGGAAATACACGGCACGGTCAACGTTCTTAGGCTCGGCTTCATATTTCAAATTGTACGTTGCCGCGTGGCTGATATACGTCACAACGTCATCCACAATCGTGGGACTGTTTGCCGACAGCCCGTTTTCAGCCGCCAATTGCCGGAATACCTGTGCCGTTGAATCCGGCACGTCCAAATAATTCGCATAAACCCAGTTGCGATATTGTTTTTCTTCTGTTGACGTTGTTCCGTTCAATCGTCCCTGAACCGTCCCGCCATTATATTCGTACGGCACGTACGTATAGGAATAGGACGTATCACGGGAAACCATGTGCAGCACGTCAGAGGTTTCATTCCCGGCACCGTCCGTAAGATAGTACGGCATAATACGGTATATGATTGACGCCTGTGCCTTGGGCATATAGACGGTACAATGTGCCGTTGCAGCGCCGCTGTTTTTCATGGCGGTACCGGCATAGATCATCGGACTTGTCGTTTTGCCGTACCACGCTTCCGGGTCGTCAAAGTTATACCCGTTATAGGTGCTGCCGTAGTTCATTTCGCGCAGGTACAGCCACCCTGTCGTATCTGTCAAAACCTGATAGTACCCCTCCATTGAGCCGCCTCCGCCGTCAGGCGCCAGTACGGTAAGCGTACCGCAGGCAAGAGAAATCCGATACAGGTCGGTAACGTCATTGCCGTCTTCAGTTAAAATACTGACAGTATAGGCGTTTGCACTTTCCCCGATTTCGGTTTGTTCACCGGTCACGTCAAAAACGACCATGTGACCGTCCAACAATTCGCCGTCAACAATGGCTACTTCCTCGCAGGTCAACGGTTCCCCGGTATAAACCATCGAAGCACTGCCGGATAGGAACGTGATATTAATGGGCATAACCAACAAGATACCTTCATTGTCGGTTATATCGTAGTTCTTCGTGACGTTTTTGCCCGTTGCGTCACTGATAACAACAGAATAATTGTTGGCGGAAAATCCGATTTCGGTTTGTTTTCCCCTTACCTTAAAAGAAACCGTGTGGCCCGACATCAAATTACCGGCAGACAGAACAACGTCATCGCAGGTCAACGGCTCCCCGTCATATTCCTTTTCGGCAGAACCGGACAGGAACGTCAATGCAACAGGATTAACACTCAGCGTTCCCTGGGTATAGGTAACGTCATAATTATGCGTCACGTCATTTCCCGCTGCGTCACTGATGATAACGGAAAAGAAATTGGGACTTGTGCCGACGTCAGTTTGTGCACCGGTCACAATGGCCTGCCAAGTATCCCCTTCGCAAAGCGGATCGGAGGTCAACGAGGCTTTATAGTACGTCAAGGGTTTGCCGTCGTATTCCTTTTCCGCACTGCCGGAACGAAACGCTGCGGGTTTGGGTTTGACACGTAATTCGCCGAAAATCAAATTCAAATCGTACGCATCCGTCACGTCTTTGCCATGCCTGTCGGTAATCTTCACCGTAAAACCATTTTCATAGGTGCCGGCGTCTTTGATGACCGACGTCATTTGTACTGTTAGTACGTCACCCTTTGTTAAAACACCATCAACGATTTCACAGTTGTCGTCGATGACAATTGTTTTCCCGCTATATACCGTTTCAAACGATGCGGAGCGGATTGTCAGCTCCCGCTTAACCAAACGAAGGACGCCGAGCGCCGCCAGCGTAATCATCACACCAATAATCAGTGCCAATGTAATGGTAGCAACAGCTGCCGCAATAACGATTTTTTTATTTTTTTTCATGGCAGTCCCCTTTCGTATCACCGAACGGGATATCCACACGATACCACAACGTCATCCCTCGTTTATTGTACCGCTTCGTCGCGCGGTCAACGTGTGGCGTGCGACCCAAAATGATACCGGATATCACAGTCATACAAAGAGGCAATACCATCGCCACGCCCAACAACAAGTAGTTTATCGTCGAATGAACAAAATCGGCCGGAAGGGCACCCGGATTTGACACAGCCAAGATGATAATTACAACGTATCCCACACAAATCAGCACAGTGGGGAGTGCAAGCCACGGGAAGCGGCGCTTTTCGGCTTGATTTTCTTTTACCATATTTTTCATCTATGATTGCTCCCCCATCCCATTTTTTTGTTGTTCTGTTTGAACGTCAACCATATGTACTGCCGACGCATGACAGCCGCCGCTTTTTTCCATTCTTTTTTATACATTTTCTGCAATGCTTTGTATTCTGCCTCGAGTTCGCGGAACCGTTCCCGCGCAGTCCAGTCTTCTGCCGGTGCATCTTTGACGTAGAGGCGGCGCAGACCCGTGAGCTGTGCATCAATTTCGGTTTTCAGCTGCTGCAGCGCAACGAGTTCATCCTGTACGCGTACCGTCTCAGCATGTGCGGCATTCGTTTCGTCATGTGCCTGTGCGACCTCAGCCGCTGCCTGTGTCCGCACGTCGGCCATCTGCCGCTCGTGCAAAACCGCCGTTTCCTCGGCCAGTTTTGTCATAGCGGTTATCTCGGCCGACTTTTCCGTAACCGATTTCCGCAACCCCTCGTTGACGGCATTCAATTTATCCGTCTCTTGGGACAACGTTTCCACGACAAGAGCCTGCCGTTCGTTTTGTTCCGTCAGGGTCCGATTGTCCCCGCGCAACAGTTTGATTTCCTGTTCCAACAAATCAATATAAGTATCCGGGTTGCCGCCCTTATCCTTGATATGGTTATGCAATTCCTCGATGCGCGCCTGCAGTGCCGCACGCGCAGCCTCTGCTTCTTTGGCCTGCGCGACAGCGTACTCAGCCGCCAATTTATCTTCCAAATGCAACCCGTATTTGCCGGACAAATAGGTTTCCGTCCCGATGGCAGCAGTCAATTCGCGCAACAGTTCCGGCGACAGGGGGGACGTCACTGTTTCCTTTTCCGTTATGGTAAAACCGTCCTTTTTGTACCCCATAATATATTCGTACAGTTCCAACGCCTTTTTGAAATCCACGTTCATTTTCAGCACGTTGGTTCGTTTAATCGGCGGCTGAATCATGGGCACCAACGACATATCCTGCATCAGCGGCGTCTGCAACATACCGTTGACCAACCCGTAGATATCTTCGATACGGGACAGCAGCACACTTGTATTGCCGTCGGTTTCATTGTCCTCGTCATTGGTATTGGCATCGGACAGTTTAAGTGAGTAGGTCACGCGGTGATTGACCACGGCAAACGTCTTTTTAACACGCAGAGAGATATCCGTACGACGGCTGGCCTCACGGATTTTC
This sequence comes from Clostridiales bacterium UBA1770, assembly GCA_002315325.1. Taxonomy (GTDB): domain Bacteria; phylum Bacillota; class Clostridia; order Oscillospirales; family CAG-272; genus UBA1770. Next base: position 21,910 of record DCGU01000072.1, on the reverse strand, counting down.
TTGAGCCGCTCGGCGCAAAAATCACGCAAAGTGACCAACAGCAAATAGAGAAAGCGGTTTTCATATACCGCATAATCACTGATTTTTTCCTCCACAAACAGGCTGTCCGGGATGGGCTTGTCACCGGGGTTATCCGGCAAATGGGTGATGAGATTGGAATGCTTGGCCAAATGTGCAACAGAGGCTGGTGTAACGTGTTTAACCTGATCGATGCGCATGATTTCCCCGTTTTGCGTGATGAACTGGCGTTCGGCGTGAACGGCGCGCTCTACGTGGCCAAGGCGTTCCTCGGTATAAATAATCCAATCGTCCTCAATGGTAACGAAATGGCGAACCGTCCGTAGGATGTCCTCACTGTCCCCTGCACCGCGCAATGCAGCAGCAAAAGAACGGTATCCTTTGTCCCGTTCCAAAGACTGTATATATTTTAAGAAATTTGAAAAGTACGTGAGATGGATACCCAAAATAATACCTCGCATTTCGTTTTTAATCGTTACAACTCGGGCAACGTTACAGTCTGTGCCTTTTTCATCGGCGAAACCGCTTGAAAAAGAGTGCGGAATGGTCAAAAACCGAGCGTCGCCGTACTTTGTACGGCAGTCGAGTGTTTTTGTCCATAGCCCAAAACTTTCCATAGAATGGTCCTTTTGACCGTTAGGTCAAAAACCATTCGCATCCCATTATAAATCTCGTTCAGACCGACAAATACTATCTAAACCCAAGCCAAATTGGTTTTGGGCGGTCTGTGCCTTTTTCAACGGTTTAAGAACAGTGGGTGATTTCAAAATTATCCAAGTACGCAATGCACGCTTCCATCACGTTCTCCCCAAAAATATCGTTGAGCTGCATTTTGAAATCCTCGATCTTGGAGCGGACGTAGCTGGGGTTCAGCGACTCCAATTTGCGCATGAGTTTTTTAGACAGCAAATCGTCGATGGCCTCCAGTTCCCCGCCGCCGCAAGCCATAAAGACCGGCACGTACATACGCAGCTGTTTCATAATACGGTTACCGAAGGACAAATGGAAAGTGGCCTGCACGTAATTATCCATGCGGCCAATCCGTTCCATGTTACGCGCCGTAATAGCGTACTCACGGCGGGCATCGGCAATCATGGCCTTCCATTGTTCGATGGACAGACGGATGGCGTGCGTCGACGGCGCCGTAAATGTGGCTGTCTTTTTATCCAGATTGATGACCATGGCGCGGTCGTACACCTTATCCGAAATGGCAAAGGTAGAATCGTCGTTGTTGGCCGTACCGATGAACCACATATTTTCCGGCACCGGCAGCATTTCGCCGCGCAGGCGAATAGGGTCGTCGGGACGCTTATCCGAAATAATCTGCAATTTACGTTCTTCTGCCGGGAACTCCAGCATAGACAGAAAATCGGCAAAGTAGTACTCAACGCGGGCAATATTCATTTCATCCAGGATGGTCACGTACATTTCGTCGCTGTACAGCGCCTCGTACATTTTCTTGAGCAGTTCTGTTTCCTTAAACTCGTCGGTAAACTCGTTGAAATACCCCAGCAGGTCGGACCGTTCCTTCCACATAGGCTGAATCGGCACGGCGGTCGATATATTGCTGATAAAATAGCCGAAAGCACGGGCCAGGGACGTTTTACCGGTACCGGACATACCCTGCATAATGAGAATCGGGCTGACAGATAGGCCGGCAACAAATTGGCGAATAATCGAGGCATCGTAAAATAAATGCTTTTCCCCGGCAGAATAATTGCGGAACGTCTCGCAAAACTCCCGCAGCGTCAAATTCGGAATCATCGCGGGGGCACGGTATCCCGTCATGGTGCGGTCAACGTCGGCCAGCATGCTGAAACGCGGCTTTTTCTCCCCTGCCTCTTCTGAGTTTGCATCACTACCGAGAAACGAATCGGCAGTACCGAGACCTTCGGCGACCGGTTTGCCGCTTAATTTAGCAAGGGCACGTTCACGGTAAATAACGACGGCCAACAGCGTAATCACGGACGCCAGCAAAACGCCGAGATAAACGATAATGATAATAGTTGTCATTGTTTTGCCCTCCTTATGCGTTTTCGTCCCACACCGTCTTGGTTTGACGCGGCACTTCGTCCAGCAGTTTACGTGATAGCGGTAGGTTGTCATAGCCGAACAAGGCATTGATTTTTTCACCCAGTGCCGTCAGATCATCCGGGGACAGCGTTTTTTGTTTCTCTCGCAAAAGTGCAGGCAACCGCACACAGGATAGGAACCTATCTACCGTTTCTGCAGTTGAAAAGCCCACTGCCTGTGCTGCGGCGGCAAACCGTTCCGCCAACCGGATCAAGGGATTTGAGGGAGCCGTACGCAGCGACGCAGTCAGGAAATCATCCAACGCATCCACCGCATCAAAGAAGGATTCACTGCCGTATTGCTGCGGTGCACGACCGGACAATACCTGCAGTGAGGCAGCTGAAGCAACCGGTGCTGCTGACCCATTCATGAGTTCCACCGTCGGCAGCAGCGACAGCGTCACGCTCCAATCGTCCAATGCAAGGGCGGTATACGCATCGTTCGTCAGCACAAAGTACCAAATGCGGCAGTCGTTCCAGTTATCCTGTGCCATATCCGGTAGAAATTCCTTCTTTCGGTCGGCTTCGTCGACGAAAGGCATACGAATTTTATCACGGTCTGCCGTCAAAGTGCGGTTTGTCGCCTCACCGTCCGTACCATCAAGCGGAATAATACCAATTCCATCCATGCCGTATTCGTCGGCACGGAAATTGCCGAGGGCATAGGCCAAGAGTGTTGCCAAACGGCTGATCTCACGGAATGATATCCCGGAAAAGCGGACCACGCGCGACACCAACATGGCGGCAATCAGCGCCTGCATATCTGTACGCGTCAACACGACACCGGCATCAGTCAATGCGGGCAACAGTGCGTCAACCAGCGCCTCAGGCTGCAGTTCAGGCAAATTGTTTTTCTGCATCTCGTCGACAACAGGAGAAACAGACTGCGGTTCTTCCGTCACGCGCTGCCCAACGGCAGCTTTGCGTGTGGTCTCTTCAGCTTCACGCTGTCGTGCGGCAGCTTCCTCGGCTTCTTTTTTCAGACGTTCCTGTTCCGCCAGCCATCTGTCGCGCTCGGCTCGTTTTTCGTCCTGCACGTTGAGATAGATATTGCGGATGATTTCGCAAATCGCCATGATAAACAGCACTGTGACGACTACGACGGATGCCCCCGACACAACTGACCACAACAAGTCTGTGTCGGAAAAAAACAAATACACCAAAAAGGCCAAGTTGAGCGGCAATGCAAACAGCGTCGCCGTCATAAATTCAATTTTACGGTCGACAAAACGTGGACCCCATTTGTCCAAAAAAGCGTTACCCGTCGGGAATTCCTCCCGTTGTTCGTCGTTATTGTGATTGCGTTCGGTATCATTCATACGGACGTATCTCCTTTGTTTGATTTCTGTTGGTTATCGATTCTTCGGCGCTTACTGCACCGGCGGAACTATATGTTAATAATTTCAATTACAATAAATCTATGGCTTTATTATACTAATGTGTTTCTTTGCTGTCAATAAAGAAGAACATTTATTTCCTCGCCATGTGACGGTTCCATGAAATTTGCCCGGCTGACGGCCGCTGCAATTGACAAAAATCCGGCTTATGTTATACTATTATTGTTTATCATTTTACAAGTTTTAAAGAAAGGTCTAACGTTCGGAAAATGAAGAAACTAACACTCTTTCCTTACATCAAACCGTACCGCGGGCTGGCCATTCTCTCTCCCCTGCTCATGATGGGCGAAGTGGCCTGCGATATGTGTCTGCCGTTTTTGATGTCCTTTATCATCGACTACGGCATCACCGGCATGGACGTGTTCGGCGCCGAAACCGACTCCCGCGCGGCCGTGATGCTGCTGAACCTGTTCACGGGCGACGCGCACACCGCCACGCCGGGACAAATGCTGTTCATCTTCGGCGGGCTGATGATTGCCATCACGCTGGTCGGCGGGTTCTTCGGCACCTTCTGCGCCTGGACGGCCGCCAAGGCCAGCCAGGGCTTCGGCCACGATCTGCGCTGCGACGCCTACAAATCCGTGATGTCGCTCTCCATCGAGCAGACGGATAAATTCACGACGGGGTCCCTCGTCACCCGTATGACCAACGATATTTCCATGATTGTGGAATTCGTCGAGGCACTCATCCGCCACTTCGTCCGCGCCCCCATGTTCTTGATTTTGGGCACGACGATGCTGCTGACGCTCAACAAGCGTTTCGGTCTGGTGCTGCTCTGCTTCCTGCCCGTCATGGGGTTCACGATGTTCTTCGTTTTAAAAACGGCTATCCCGCTGTTCTCCAAGGTACAGACCAAACTGGACCGCGTCAATGCCGTCGTACAGGAGAACGTCAGCGGCGTGCGCGTCGTCAAGGCCTGCACGCGTGAGGAATACGAGTGCGAACGCTTCGGTACCGCCAACGCCGAAATGCGCGACGTTAACCTGCGTGTGCTCAAGCTGATGGCCATCATCTCCCCCATCATGAATATCGTCATGAACTTCTCCATTATTATGATAATACTCATCGGCGGCCTGGACGTCCGCAACGGTGCGCTCGGTATGACCACCGGCGCCGTCATGGCCGGCATTTCCTACGTCACGCAGGTGCTGATGTCCATTATGATGCTGGTCGGTATGTTCAACTCGGTCTCCCGTGCGGTTGCCTCCGGCAAGCGCGTCACCGAGGTACTGAACGCCGCACCCGTTCTTAAAAACGGCGACAAAACGGCCGATGCAACCGACACACCCATCGTCTTTAAAAACGTATCCTTCCGTTACCCCGGCACGGTCGGTTCCCCCGTTTTGCACGATATCAACCTGGAGATCAAGCGCGGCGAAACGCTGGCCGTCATCGGTGCCACTGGCTGCGGCAAAACGTCGCTGGTCAACTTAATTCCCCGTTTCTACGACCCCGACGACGGTGAAGTGCTGGTCGACGGCGTCAATCTCAAGGATTACGATATGAACGCCCTGCGTCAAAAGATCGGCTTCGTGCAGCAAAAGAGCGAACTCTTCAGCGGCACGGTTGCGGAAAATATCCGCTGGGGTAAGGACGACGCCACCGACGCCGAGATTGCACAGGCCGCCGAAACCGCACAGGCCGCCGAGTTTATCGAAGGCTTTGAGGGACAGTATCAGGGTTACGTCGCCGAAAAGGGCGCATCGCTGTCCGGCGGACAGAAGCAGCGTATGTCCATTGCACGCGCACTGGTCCGCAAACCTGAAATTTTGATATTGGATGACGCCACGTCCGCGCTGGACCTGGCGACCGAGGCCAAGCTGCAAAACGCCCTGCGCGATCAGTTTGACGACACCACCGTGGTGCTGATTGCCCAGCGTATTGCCTCCGTGATGAAGGCGGACCGCATCGCCGTGCTGGAAAACGGCACGATTATTGCCTGCGCGCCGCACGACGAACTGATGAAAACGTGTGAGACCTATCGGGATATCTACGATTCCCAGCGGTCCCAAATGCGGGAAGGAGGTGCCGACTGATGGCTGCTGTTCATGAAAATCCTCCAATGGATAAAAAACCGGCGGGCGGTGAACCCGCGCAAATGCCCCCCATGCGTCCCGGACACGGCGGTCCCATGGGCGGCCGTATGAACGCCGAAAAGCCCAAGAACACCAAAAAGACGCTGGGACGCCTGCTCAAATACATCGGCGCCAACAAGATCGTCTTAATTGCCCTGCTCCTCATTATGCTGATGACCACCGGTGCCGACCTGCTGGGGCCCCTGTTCCAGCAAAAGGCCATCGATACGTTTACCGTTGTCGACGGCAAAATCCGCGTCGACTTTGACAGTTTGAAAACAGATCTTGCCGTCATGGCCGTTGTCTTCGCCTTCTCGGCGGCGCTGTCCTATTTTTCCGGCATTCTGTCCGCCAAGCTGTCGCAGGCCACCGTCTACACGATGCGCAACGACCTGTTCCGCAAAATCGTTCACCTGCCGGTGAAATATATCGACACGCACAAGCACGGCGACGTAATGTCCCGTATGACCAACGACGTGGAGAACGTCTCCAACGCCGTTTCCTCCTCGATTTCATCCCTATTCTCCGCCGTCATTACGCTGATCGGCGCACTGGTTATGATGCTGCGCTACAGCTGGAAAATGACCATCGTGTCGCTTGTCACCATTCCGATTACCATCTTCGTCACCACGGCGCTGGCTAAATTTATGCGCAAGCACTTCATCGCCCAACAGCGCCTGCTGGGGCAAATGAACGGACAGGTGGAAGAAAACGTTACGTCCTACAAAACGGTCGTTGCCTACGGCAAGGAACCGCAGGCCGTGGCGGCCTTTACCGGCGTATCCGAGGGGCTGTGCAAAACTGCCGTCAAGGCAAAGGTATGGGGTTCCGTTATGGGCCCGATTATGAACTTTATCGGCAACTTCCAATACGTGCTGCTGGCCATCGTCGGCGGCTTTATGGTGATTAACGGCAAGGGCGGTATGACGCCCGGTAAAATCCAAGCCATGCTGCAGTACAGCAAAAAGTTCACCTTCCCCATCAATATGATTGCCAACCAGTATTCCTCCGTGCTCACGGCGCTGGCCGGTGCCGAGCGTATCTTTGAAATCATGGATACGGCCGACGAGATAAACGAGGGCAAAGAACCCGTGGACGTTGCGGCCCTGCGCGGCGACGTCTCCTTCCGCGACGTCACTTTCGGGTACAAACCGGAAAAGACCGTATTGAAGAATCTGAACCTGGATATCAAGGCCGGGCAAAAGATTGCCATCGTCGGTGCGACGGGTTCGGGTAAAACCACCGTCGTTAACCTGCTGACCCGCTTCTACGAGATCGGCGAGGGTGAAATCACCATCGACGGACAGGATATCCGCACGTGGCCCAAACAGGACCTGCGCCGCGCGATTGCCATCGTGCTGCAGGACACCGTGCTGTTCCGCGATACCATTCGCAACAATATTAAATACGGCCGTGACGATGCCGCCGACGAGGACGTGCACCGTGCCGCCGCAGGCGCCCACGCCGCCGACTTTATCGAGCGTCTGCCCGAGGGGTACGAAACTGTGCTGGCCGAGGCGGGCAGCAACCTGTCCCAGGGGCAGCGTCAGCTGCTGTCCATTTCCCGTGCCATTTTGGCGGATCCCAAGATTTTGATTTTGGACGAGGCAACTTCCTCCGTCGATACCAGAACCGAGATGCACATTCAAAAGGCCATGGTAGAATTGATGAAGGGACGCACGTCGCTCATCATCGCCCACCGTCTGTCCACCATTCGCGATGCCGACCGCATCGTCGTCATCAAGGACGGCCGCGTCTTTGAATCCGGCAGCCACGACGAGCTGCTGGCGCTGGGCGGCGAATACGCCAAGCTGTACAACAACCAGTTTGCCGGCATTGCCACCTGATACCACCGAACGCACCTATGACGAAACCGCATTTTACACTGCCCTTCGTGCCGGATGAACCGACGGCAGCGGAACAACGCGCGTTTTTGGCCGCCCTGCGGGGGAACCTGGCGGCGGCCTACGTGCCCGTAGCCGACCGCGAGGGCATCGGCACGCTGGGGGAAAAGCGCCTGCACGCCGTGACCAAGTCGTTTTTGTGCGACAATACTGCCCTGCACGAGGTCAAACTCGGCGGCGGCACCAAATTCACGGCCGACGTGCTGACAAACAATACGATTTACGAGGTGCAGACCTCCTCATTCCGCCCCCTGCAGGCGCGTCTAGATTACTATTTTGCCCATACGTCCTTTGATATCTGCGTCGTCAAGCCCATTCCGAAAGTGCGCTGGCTGCGCTGGATGGAACCCGATACGGGGGAGATTTCCAACCGCCGCCGCGTGCCCCGTGCCGGGGACGTGCGCGATTTTCTCTCTGAAGTGTATTACGTCATCCCCTACCTGACCGATCCGCGTTTTTCCGTGAAACTCTTGTTTATGGAAGTGGAAGACTTCAAATGGCGCAGCGGCAAAAGCCGCGACGGCAAGCATTGGGGGGCCGAGCGCTACGAGCGCATCCCCTTAAATCTCCTGGGCACGGCGACATTCCGCACGTCCGACGATTACAAATGCTTTTTGCCGGACACCGACGCGCTGCCCTCCCCCTTCACAGCACCCGAGTACGCCAAGGCGACCGGCGTCGCCGGCAGGGCCACCTACGGCACAATCCGCGCCCTGTGCGCGATGAACCTCATCGTGCAGACCGGCATGCGCGGCCGGGCCATGGAATTTGAACGGGTGGAATAAAAAACAATAACGCACAACGTCGGCTGCTCCCGCGGGAGCGGCCGACGTGTTTTTTAACGTGCGTTCGTAAAACCGCGTTTTTCCGGTCTGTTCTTGATTTTTTCGGCAGTTTCGGTTATACTTTTTACGTGAATCATATATCAATCATAAGAGTGAAAAGGATTTATCTATGCAAAACAAACGTACCTATCCGACCGAGCGTATCGTCAGCATTGACCGTGCGCGCGGACTGCTGATTATTTGTATGATATTATGTCAAATCGCGGGGCGATTCGGCGGGTTCGGCTTCTTCGGCCGCATCGGTCTGCACGGTGACGGGGGACTGAACGTTTTCCCCGGTTACGCGTTGGCCGACCTGGGGGAACCGTTGTTCCTGCTGTTATTAGCTCTGTCATTTTGGCCGTCCTATCAAAAGCGCCTGGTGCGCGACGGCGCCAAGGCCGCCATGTTGCATTTTTTGACCCGTTTCACTGCCATCATCGGCATCGGCTATATTATGCGCATTGCCGAATTCAGAACCGGCGAGGCCTACGTAATGCACGTAACCAAGTTCGTTGATCTCGGCGTGGCCGGTACCTGCTGCGTAGCTGTGTGCGGATTAACGTACCTCATCGGCAAGCTGTTTAAAATCAAACGCCTGAACGTGTGCGGTACGGGCACAATTCATCTTCTGTCCGCCATGGGCATTATGGATATCATCGTGGACGCTTACACGGTCGTGGCCTATACGATGCCCGTTTACGATACCTTCAATTTGGACTGGTGGGGGGCGCTGGCTTCCATCGGCGCATCCGGCATTATACTGCTCCTGTTCGCCGGGAGCAATACGCTGATGCGCGGTATTTCCGCTGCCTTTATGCTCACCGCGTACTCGCTGCTTCATCAGTCACCGGGTATGATGGACTATTTGGACCGCGACATCCAGGCGGGCCTGCTCGGCGTTCTTTCCTGGGGCGCCATGCTCCTTGGCTATTCCGTCATGGCCGACCTGTTTTACGCCGACCGCGCCAACAAGAGCCGTGGTGTGCGCGGCGTGCGTGCCCACACGTATGAAATCGGGCTTGCCGTTTTGGTCGCGCTCGGTATCGCCGGCGCCGTTCTGCTGCCCGTCAATAAGGGGAGCGCCTCGCCGGGGTATATCCTCGCATCCATGCCGCTGTCGTGCCTTGCCTTCTATCTCGTGTCGCTGACCGAGACTCTCCCGGCGCCGCGGTATCCCATCCTGTGCTGGTGGGGCAAGAGCCCGCTTTTGATGTACCTGATGCAATACGTGCTGTTCGATCTTGCCTTCTGCATTTTCGAGGCCTTCGACCATATTCCCTTTATCATCGCGCTGCTCTATTTGCTTCTCGTATTTGCGGGCCTGACGTGGTTGGCATACAGGCTGCAAAAGAAAGAGAAAACGGTGCGGCTGTAAATAGGGACGCATATTCAGTGCTTCATAATAAAATAGGAGCCGGTTCTGCGGAACCGACTCCTGTTTTATTCGTTTGTATCGGTACTTGACCCTTCGTCTTTATACCGCAATGCCTTACGCCAAAGCACGACCATTGTGACAAGCAAACCTATGCACGTGAGCGCTTCAGCAAGCATTGTCAGATAATACGGCAGGATGCCGCCGCGCGCGTTGCAGGTGCGCGTGGGGACCAGCACGTCGCGTGCCGAGAGTACGTTGCCGTCGTCGTCAAAATAGCGTTGGCAGGCAGAACAATATTGACAGGCACGGATGCCGTACCGGCTGTCGGCGGCAGGCCGTCCCGCCACGGCTGTTAGGGTGTGGGTACCGTCGGCACAAATCGGCAGTTCCCTTTGCAAAGCCAAAGACGTGTCAAGATACGCAGCAGTGTCTGTCGTTTGCACAGGCGCCTCTTCCCCAACGACCACGGTAATATCGTTACGAATGGCCCGTTTGCGGCCTTCCAGCGTCGTCCGCACCGCAATGACGTTTGCTTTCCCCTCTGCTTCGGTAAAGACGTCCGCAGGCAATTCGATAACGATATCCAACGCGGCATAATACGTGCCGAACAGAATGCCGTTGACGTACACGCTCGTCGTACCGCGGCGGGGGCATTTCAGGTTAACCACCAAATTGCTGCCGGCCGCGATTCGATAATCGGCGCCGTGTTCCGCCGTATCGGCAGGCGCATCGGCTTTGATTCGAATACTGCGGTTGTTTTGTTTGTATGCATTGGAAGAAAAGAGCGAATACAGGGCCCGGGCCGTGCTTTCGCGCGTTTCGAACACGCTGTCCAGCCACGTCAGGCGCTGCCGCAGGAACGTGATATAGGCCGTATAATCGCCGTTTTCCCCACTGTACGTGCGCGTGATGTCCGGGAAGGCGTTGGTGGCAAGGCACCACAGCGTTTCGTTGGCCAGCGTTGCCTCGCACCACGCGTCGGTCATTTGCTCGATAATCCCGCCGTCCTCGACAAGAGCGGCGAAATACGGGCGCATTTGCCAATAGAGTTCGCGTGCCTTGACCTGAAAATACGGGTCGTCGACAAATTCTTTAAAGAAATCCTGCCCGGTAATCAGGGACAGGAACGACGACGTCACGGCCCACCCGTTACTTCCCACAATGGACCGGTAGGAATTTGCACTCATATCAAAGTCCCACACGGGGCCGAAGGTCAGTTTGCCGTCCAAATCCAAATAACAATAGCGGCTGCGGGAGGCGGCATCGTCGTTGGCCAGCACTTCCATGCACAGCCAATAGGCGACCATGCTGTCGACGTCAACCAATTCCGACCAGTGCACGCCGTCCGCATACCCGTCCGGGGCGTTGACAGCGTCCTCGACCTTTTGCAGAACGTCCTGCACGTAGGCAAGCATCGTTTCGTTGGAACAGAGATATTCCGGCTTTTTCACAACGACGTCAATGCCCTTGTCGGTCCGGAAATTGGTAATCTCCGAAGCGTATCCCGTGTCGAGCTCAATCAGATACCCGCCGGATACGTCGTCCGGCACTTCGATATAGTCGGCGACGGCATACGTGATGCCGTCAAAGGTAAACGTGCCATCCGTTATCCACGACAGATTTTGCGTCAAATACTCTTCCAGGGCGTCTTTCCCCGCGGGAAAGGCGCTTTTGTTCGCCTTATACACGGCCTTGGCCAGGTCTGACGCCAAATCCTCCCAGTCGTAAATATCCACGAATTGCGCGCCCACGCGCATGTGTTCGCCCAGAAGATAACTGCCGAGATACGTGCCGTTCATCACGACGTCCACCCGCTGATAATCCGATGCCGTCAGCCCCATTTCACGGGAGACGTCATACGCCACGGCATTGCGCAGCAGCGTCGGGTCCAAATATTCGCTGAGCAAAATATAATGCTTGGTGGCGCCGAAACCGAACAAATCCGCCTTGCTATCCAGCTTGAGTTTGTACGGCTTTTTATCATAGTGCCATGAGCCTGTCCCGCGGCCTTTGATTTGCATCGTGCCGTCGTACTGCACGCCCCAAACGGCGTTGCCCTGAACGTACATCTCGGCATCCATATACTCGTCGCGGTTGATGGCGGCGGCATCCCCCGCCGTCATGATATACACGACCGGCAGTTTGGAAAAATAGATGCTGTCCTGCGCGATGACAGTACCCGCTTCGTCCGCCAGCTGCACCGTGATAAACGCCTCGTAATCCGCAGCCGTGGGTACGTATTCCCACGCGCGGCAGCCGACGTCTTCTCCGCCGACGTACCAGTGAGGCGTCAGTCCCGCCGCATCCCCCGTGACAACCGCGGTCAGCGGCACGCCGACACACGGCGCATCGGCGCCGATTTGGATCTGCACAGAACCTGCACCTTCGCCCTCGTTGCCCGTCCCTGCAGCGGCGCAGATGACGCTCGCTGCCAGTACGAACAGAACGGCGAGGATGACGCAAATATAAAATTGAAATCGATTGATGTTTCTGTTAGTCACGTGCATACCATCCTTATTGCTTTACACTTTTATTATACCATATTTTCTCTCCCTTCCGCCACACCGCCGTGCCGTTTTCTTTCCATTCTGTCGCCGCACGGTCACTTTGCAGGTAAAACCCGACGATTGGCGGAATTTTATACCGACGATTGGCGAAATTTTATACCGAAGTTTGGCAAAATGCGGTGCCGTCAAAAGTATTTTCCCCCGTGGGACAGTATAAAGAAATACACAGGCAAACAGCACAACCACTCGGGGGGTGAAAAAAGGCAAAACGGCAGGAACGCGCCGCCCGAGACGAAAGGACTATCAGCGTGAAATATCTCACAGCGAGATCAAACACTCGCTGTTCACGCACTTCAA
>DCGU01000072.1:4542-9275 GCA_002315325.1 Clostridiales bacterium UBA1770 | reverse complement strand
TGTCGCCAAGTCCGACGCGTTTTATGCCAAGTATAGCTAAATTTGATTGCGCCGCTGAAGCGGCATGGGGGATTAATATGAGCATTGTTATCGCAGCAAAAACAGAAAACGGCGTCCTGATGGGTGCCGATACGCAAACCTCCCACGGGGACTACGAAAAGGTAACGTCCCTCGGTGAGAACGGGATGAAAATCACAAAAATGCCGCATGGGATTTTGTTGGGGCACGCCGGCTCGGTTCGCGTCACGCAAATTCTTGCCTGCCACAAGGACTGGTTTGACGCGCTGGGGGACGCCCCCTTGACCAAACAGTTCCTCGTGGAAGAAATCGTGCCGCGTTACTATATCGCGCTCCGGCAGCGGGGCTTGCTGAAAACGGAAGACGGCACTACGCAATACGGCGGCGGTTTCATCGCGGCGCAGGGCGACAGAATCTATACCATCAACCGGGATTTTTCGGTCACGGAGATTCCCTCGTTCGTCTCCATTGGATGCGGCCTTGATGCCGCCTACCTGCTCCGTATGAAGGACGCGCACAAAAATACGTCCGTCCGCGGGCAGATGCTGCAGGCCATGCGCCTGGCGGCGGCCGTCGACACGGCCGTGGGTGAACCGTTCGTTCTCATCGACACGGAAAACCTGCAATATGAAATCGTAGAGGGGTGAGCGTATGATTGTTATCAAAGAAAACGGGCGCATTTATATCGCCCAAAGTACTTTTATTGACGCACCGGACGGGCAAAAGGATGCCTATACCATGGTGGAAAATATGCCGATTTGCCGCGTCCCGGGGTCCAAAACGCTGATTGCCGCCGAAGGCGAACGTGCCAAACCGGATATGGACCGCATCCGCTATAAGCGAATTACCTTTCCCGCGACCTTAACGGTGCCGGGCCTGCATAAGGTCCTGCCCAAAATTGAGGCTGCCGTGGATGAGCTTGACGGATTGGAAGAAGGCAGGCTGCAAACGGACCTCGTATTTGCCAAGGGCGACAGGGCGTTTTTCCTGCACGGCGGTACCGCCTTTAAAGAGGTGGAATCGTTGGAAACCATCGGCTGGCGCGAAGTGGAATTTCGGTACGCCATGCTGCTGAACGGGGACAGACCGATCTTGGAACGAATCATTGCCGCGTACGAAACCGTCGGCCGATACGCCGGCATCAACCTGTTCCCGGTAATTGTGTGGGACACCGCAACCCTAAAACCCATCGTTGTTGAGGAGGAGACGAAATGAGCGTCATTATCGGCTGTGTCAGAGACGATAAAGTCATGCTGGCAACGGACACACAGCGCACGTGGGGGAATATCGTTACCCACGCATCGTCCGAATACGGTTCAAATATCTTTTGGCTGCCGAACGGCGTTGCGGTCGGTATTGCCGGCAACCAGGCGATTAAGCACGCCGTGGCAGCGCACGCCGAATGGTTTGAAAACCTTACCGGTCCGCTGACGCAGGAGTATATCGTTAAGAACGTCATTCCGCCGCTGTATCGGGCGTTGAAAGACGTTGACGAACTGAACGAACGGTCCGTCCGCAGCGGGCGTTCCCTGTACAATGGTATGATGCTGCTGGCCCAAGGAAACAGGCTGTTTTGCATCGACCGCGACTTTGCCGTCATCACTGTTGCGGATTACTGCTTAATCGGTCACGGGTATAATTACGCCGTACCGCGTATGTCGCAGTATAAGCCGGCGCTGTCCGACAGGGAAACGGAAAACCTGATGGAACAGGCATTGCAGGACGCCGCCGTCTTCAGCCGCGTCACGTCGGCACCGTTCCGGGTGGGCGACACCGTCACAAGAACGTTAAAAACGATAGGAGGAAACGAACCGTGATCGTACTGAAGGACAATAACACAGGTACCGTTTATTTGGCGGAAAGTACAGATTTTTCCCTGTACGACGGGTATGAATCACCGGCAAGTGCACAGCTGCCTGAAAATTTGCAGACGTGGCGGGTTCCCGGCACGGATATCGTCGCCTGTGTCTGCGGCAGCGGATTTGAAGCCGATATCTTTCGCTTTGACGGCGATCTGATTTCCGGTGATCTAACGATGGAAAAACTGGTTTTGGAAACCGTCCCGAAAATCAAGCGCATCCTGTCCCGCTTCGGTAAATTGGATGACGACAACCTGATGAACGTCCAATTCGCTTTTGCGCAGGGGGATAAAGCGTTCGTCATCTCCGGCGATTTCTGCGTGACGGAAATCATGCAATACGCGGCGTATAACGACCGCGAGGAACGCGGCCTGTCGGCACTCCGCATCTCGGCCGATCTGCCGGCGGAAGAACGGCTTGCGTTCGCCTATCAATTCCAAAGCGGCCACGTTTGCAAAACGTTGGCCGTCATCGATACCAAAACGTTAACCCCGCGCGTTATTGGGGGGCAGGATTGAAGCAAAATCGGCAGACCGGTACGGTCTGCCGATTTTGTTGTTTAGTTGATAAATGCCGCGTGTTTTTACGTGCTGTCCCCATTAAACACCGCAGTATCTGTCAAGTTAATCTCTGTCAGTTTCTTCCCACTTGAAAACCAATGCATTTGATCTGCGTACCGATCGGATAGACATATTATTCTTTGATTGGTTGAGCCCAATAATCTACGCCGCTCTTCTTTTTGATTGATCAAGAACGGACCGTCAAGAACCATATCGCACCCATACAACTCATCTTGAACTTCTTCGTATCTTCTTCCTGTAAACGATATTACTCCCAGCCCCATTTGATGAATGCATTCCGTTAACTGCGGCAGTCCTTGCTGCAAAGTCGGTTCTCCCCCGGTATACGTCACGCCTTCAATATCAAACTTATCTTTGGCCATTACAATCACGCTTGTCAATTCATCAATCGTCATCAGATGATTGGGTTCAAGCGCTTGAAAGGTAGGGTTGCCGCATCCCGCACAGTGAATCATGCAACCCTGAAACCAAATCGTCAACCTTTTATATGGTCCTTCCGCTTCCGTGCAAAGATTAATCTCGGCAACGTTAAACTTAATCATTTTCGAAACTGAACTCGAGCCCGTTCTTTGCCGTCTTTACCAGGATTTTTGCCCCTTTGAACGAGGACAAATCTTGTTTATTTTCAAACATAAACATGGCAAGCGCATCGAGAAGTTTGTCATTAATGGCATTAAGAATGTCACGGCCGCCTTTACTGCTGTCTGCACCGCCCAGAACGTAGTCAATAAATTTGAGTTCGTCTTCAAATTCAAGATCTATTCGATATTTTTCCAGAATTGCCTTTTGGACAGGGCGAAGTTTTGACTTGGCGATCTTGATGCTGAATTCCTTATCCTTAATGAAATTGAACGGTACGATATTACTGTAACCGATACGGCCGAGAATTTCGGGACGTTTGATTTCGTTATCAAAGTAATTCTTAACAATCTTGATAAATTCTTCGGCAATATCCTCATTGGTCCCATTGGAGGACACTTCCGAAGCACCGAGGTTTGACGTAAAAATGATAACGCTCTCGCTGAAGTAGACCGTTTCACCCTTACTGTCGGTCAATCGTCCGTCTTCCAAAATTTGAAGGAAGATATCCAAAATGCGGGGGTTCGGTTTTGCTGCCTTTTCAATCTCATCAAAAAGAATGATGCTGAACGGCTTTTCCTTAACCGCATTGGTCAGTTGCCCGCCTTCTTCATAACCCACGTATCCGGGAGGCGCCCCGATCAATTTTTGGTCGCTGTTCTCCTGCGCGTATTCCGACATATCGAAACGAATGCAAGCCTGTTCATCACCAAACAGGAACTTGGCCAGTGCTTTGGATAGCTCTGTTTTACCGACGCCCGTAGGACCGACAAAGAACAAAACACCCTTCGGTGCGGAACGGCTGGAAGATTTGTGAATTCCGGTCAAACCCATGTAGGCTTGTACCACAACTTTTTCGATCTTATCAATGGCTTCTTCCTGCCCAACCACACGCTCACCGAGGATTTTTTTAATATCTTTAACGGCTTTGTAGTCCAGTTTTTCCCATGGGTTGTCCTTTTCACCGTATTTGAACAGCAAATTGAGTTGTTCAAACGGCAGCTTCCCCTCTTTGCGAGATAGGCGAGCCATCTGGATAATTTCGCGATTTGTAAAATCATCGAGCATATCGACGTACTCGTTTTTCTTTTCACAAGTCAAGAGGGATTCACCGGGTTTCAACTTAAGTTCAAAGCCGCTTTCAATTCTTTCCATCATCTTTTCGCGCTCTTCGCGGTCGGGACGGGAAAGGGTGAGACAGGACACCTCAGGGTTATTTTGATAGAATGAAAGCGGGAACATCGAAAGCTTGCTTGTCACAAGCACAATTGTGCTTTCGTTGACGTCGCTGTTCAGATACTCCACTTTCTTGTCTTTGATGGCTTTGCCGAGCAGCGTCAAAAGATCCCTTTCATCGGGCGGAAGCTGGCCGCCTGCAGAAAAAAGATAATCGGCCCAATTCAGCACAAACGCCGTTTTGCGGTTCGGCTTTTTTAGATTTTTAAAAATGATATTGAAAATTTCAGCAGGCTCTTTGAACAGGCCGGTACCGGTCTTTTCTTCTTCCTTGCCGCCGTCATCCTCTTCATCATCAAAAGCGTACGCTTCTCCCTTGACGTCAACTTTATCCACAATGGATAAACGAGAGACGTCCCCGTCCACGCCGTCAATCCTGTCCCAATACAAGACGTCATCATATTCCATCCCCTTCAGCATATCCATCAAATATTGCTTAAGGTCAACAATCTGTTTTTTG
>DCGU01000072.1:4288-4516 GCA_002315325.1 Clostridiales bacterium UBA1770 | reverse complement strand
ATTCAGATATACGTCACCGACGTTTCCATCGAGAATGATGCATCTTTTTATTCCTATCTCTCGCTTCAAACGATTAAACGCAGTCGTAAGTGCCAATACGTTCACCCCCTGTTTTTATTGGAATTCATAGCTTGGTATTTCATCGTGCTGATTTTATCGGGATTGGACCAAATTTCTTTCGTTTCCTTTATATGCATTCCATATACTTCTTCGAGTGCTTTCATAAAC
>DCGU01000072.1:0-4262 GCA_002315325.1 Clostridiales bacterium UBA1770 | reverse complement strand
CAACGGTTCACTGTCTTTTTGGCATGCCTGTCCTTTATATCCGTTATGAAAATCATAGATAAATTTCCCGTCAAGGAATACGTGAAATTCAGCCTGTTCCCCACTTGCTTTTTGTGCAATCATCGTCACTGCATTGTCTTCACGATTGATACGTATATTTTGCTTATCGACGATGAAGCCCCTATCCGATACTGCTTTCATGATAATTTTTAACGATTTCTGCCGAATCTTTTCACCGACAATTTCTGCGGTTGCGGTCTTTCTGATTTCCTCGATGGTTGTTCCCGGTTTGACGATCTTGTCAACGGTTTCTTTGTTTATTCTTGAAGCTTCGAGTTCCTTTCGAATTCGTTCCGCCTCTTTTTCAAAACGACCGGCCACACCTTCATTCATCATTGCCTTGCCGGCCTCGCGTAATTCATCCCCCAAAAGAGAAGGATTCTGTAAAAAAGCAAGGAAGGTAAACTGCCGAAGCGTTTCGTCCGATATGGCATCCAGCAGTTGCCGAATCGACGCATCCATACGAACCGCCCCGGTCGCCTTATCATGAAGTTTTCTCATATTCTCTGCAATTCTATCGGACAAAATCGCATCCAACAGGGCACGCATTTCAACAAGTTTTTTCGAGGCAAGCTCATCCGCCTGTTGTTGTAATCGTTTGGCCTCGTTGACTGTGTCTTCCTTATGGGCCATAATAGATTCGTACCGTGCGTCATGATTGTTAATTGAAACAGTGCCTTGCTTTGCCTCTTGTTCAGCTTTTGATTTGACCAAATTCATTTGCCGAATCAGGCTTTCTCGTTCCTTTTGAACGTTCCGTAAAAGCGTATCCGTTTGGACGTTCATCAAGCTTTGCGACGTTGCCGTCAACTCGTCAATCATTTTATCCATTTCTTCCAACTGTTTTTGCGCAACCTTGCAAATACTCTCACAATGGATTGCAATTTGCTCATAATCGACCTGTACCGTAATACTCATTACTTATCTCCTTCCAGCGAAAAGACGAGCTTTTTCCACCCTTCGAGCGTTGCCTTATCGTATTGAATTTGTCGAGCTTCCGGATGCTGCAAACCGTTTCTGCACATACGAAGTTTGTGCAGGTCTGACGCTTCATCCCGTTGAATGATTGTTCGCTTTTCTGCTTCATCAATCAATTCGTTTGCTTGCATCACGTTGTCGGCAGCCAAGAGAACGCGAAGGTCGTATTGGGCTTTTATCAGCAAGTTACTAATGACAATATTGTATCTGCCGCGGGCTATTTGCTCGTCAATATACGCCATCGTGATATTTTCCGGGTGTTCCGATGCGGTTCTTTCAATGGCGAGCACTTCATTTACCGGAGCAAATACGGCTTCATAACGGTCCAGCTCGGCAAATTGTTCTTTGGCATAGGGACGATATTTTTCAACGTTCTTTTTGCATTGTTCAAAGGTCGAAAAAGCATTAAAGAACGCATCGACGTTATAATCGTCTTTTAATGAATAGGCAGAAAGAACCTCTACGCCGAGCATATCGCACAACGTCCAAAGGTTATGTGACAGCAGGCTAAACGATTTTGCAATCACGGCATCTTGCACGATTCGCGTTCGTTCAAGCACTTGCGTCATCAATGGGTCGACCACGTTGGCAACCTGCAGTATCAATTTTTCTTCAACGCCAATGCTTTCAAGGGCCCGGAATATGATTTCCGCCGACTCGGTCATTCGCAATCCGGCCGTGAATCTATGGATGAATTCTGCGTCGGTCATATTCATGGCACGTTTCAGGGGCAATAAAACGGCATACTCGACTCTAACGGAAGACACGCTTACGTTGTTCGTTTCTTCAACGAATAAGGAATCAGCCAACTCCCCAAAATANNTATGGCGGCCATTTTTCGCATTTTGCAAAAACGTCGTTTATGCGTAGCAGCAATTCGATTTTTACCTCGTTATTATTCTTTTGCAATAGCTTTTGCGCTGCAAAATTACGAAGAAGGCCGAAATCATTTTCAACAGCAGCCGCATAGAGAATAATTTGCCCTATCTCGCTTGAAAAATCAAGTTCGGTGCATTCGTTAATAATGGCACAAAGCAATTTGTGAACTGCCTCGGACGTTGCAACCGTTTCAACCAGCACCTGCATTTCAAAGATATCGCCGAAATTTTCGCACGGGAATCTAACGTTAAGCGGTGAATAGTACTTACATCCGGCGCTATCTAACAGTGCGAATTCCGCATTTTCGTCCAAAACGTCAAGCAACGTTTCTTTTCCGATCAAGCTCAGAACGTTGTCGGAACGTTTTAGGTCGACGCGTCCTCTGTTAATAAACAGCTTGCAGGGGCGCGCGGATTGCTTTTTGATATCGGCAGGAATATAGATATTGTCGACGTTGATTGTATCATAATCCACCGTTGCAACCGGGAATGCAAACTTATAGTTGTCTTTCATCAGCATTCCGTCACTCATCAGTGCGGAAGAATAATACTTCGCAAAGAAAGCCTGTTCATCGGTATTATCGAAGGCAAACGAAACGCCCGTAGGCAAAATATTGATTGCCAGATTCTCCTGGGGCTTCACTGCTAATTTCTTATATTCGTCATACGTAACGTCGGCCACAAGTTCTTCTTTTTTCAGGCCCACCTTTTCTTTGGTTGCACGAATATAATCCTCCATATCGGAAACGGAAAAATCAATCTTATCAAGAAAATCTTCACCGAGGAATGACGTTTCCAGCGGTGCATACGGCTGCTGGCATACGTACTCGTATTTTCTTGTCGCCGGTTTGTAGAACAAGGATACGTTTTTGATTTTTTCCTGCCCGGTAGGAATCGCGCCATCGGAAAACATCTTTTTCCCTTTTCCCGTAAGGCTGAAATATTCCATAATCATTTGATTAAAATACTCGGGCCTTTCAAGATACTCAACCGAAACGGTGGTTTGCACGATATCGGTAGAAATCAGCGACGACAGTTCTTTTGCAAAGATATAATGCATATCGGAAGGAATGCCGAACCGCAACAGTACGTCGGTTAATTTATCACTTTTCATAACGGATTGCTGCATTAGTTCCAATAGAATAAATGCTATTCCGGAAGCTTTTCTAACCTCGTTATATCTCACGCCAACCTGATACGACAGCATGGGA
Organism: Clostridiales bacterium UBA1770; assembly: GCA_002315325.1. Classification (GTDB taxonomy): domain Bacteria; phylum Bacillota; class Clostridia; order Oscillospirales; family CAG-272; genus UBA1770. Next base: position 1,135 of record DCGU01000072.1, on the reverse strand, counting down.
AACGGACACGACGTTTTTATTCGTTTAATAATTCCGTCCGTTTTCAGCACTTCCGCATTATCCGACGGGGTGTCGGGTTCATCGGCCGTCGCGTCTTGTACGTCAAATGCAGGCGCCGATTGCAATGCGTCCAATTCCGCCTTTATCTCGGCATACTGCGTTTGATATTTAACGCTATACCGTTGATGATATTCGTCAATTAGGCGGACAAGCTCGTTTTCTCTTTGCAGATATTTTGCCGTTATGTTTTGAATTTCCTGCTTATCGTGCGCGGTTAAATCTGCCTTTTTCGCTAATGCATCGAGGCTTTTCTTTCTCTTTTCATTGGTATAAAAATAATGCTCTATTTTCACGCGCAATGACAGACGATCGTACCGCTCCCTGTCAACCGAAGCGAGTTCTTCCAGTTCGCTCTTTGCGGTTTTCTCTTTCGCCAGCGAAAGAACGAAAGTGTCTTCATCCACAACGTGGTTTAAATATTCACGACAAGTGTATTTCCCGACCATTATCGTTCTCCCTCCTGAAATTGTATTGGCATCTTGCTGTTAATCATTACCGGTATCTCCTATAATATCCTGTGCGCTGAGTAACCGTCCGTAAGAACTGACTGTATCAATAATCTTTTGATAAACAGGATAATTGATTTTATCGAGCAAATGATTGCCGGAAAGGTCAGGCAGATCGATGGTTTGTTCCGACAGAAATTTCTTTGCCCCAACGATGATTAACAATTTTCGCGCTCTGGAAAAAGCAACGTTGATGCGTTCAAATTGTTTCACAAATTCGGCATTGAATCGATGGTCGCGCGGGTTTCGCACCATTGAAACCAGAATGACGTCACGTTCGTCGCCCTGAAAATCATCCACTGTGCTGATAATCAGCTTCTCGTCGTCTTTCTGTGAAAAGCCCTTGTACTGCAACCCTTTCCTGCGTTTTTTTATCAATCCGGCTTGGTCACCGTACGTACAAATAACGCCCACACTCGGCCGCTCATCCATATGCTTATCTTTGTCGACTTGGATTTTTCCCCTGTTCATCAAATCCAGGGCCGCAGCATCAAGGCCCTGCAGCAGCTCCATGATTACGGACGCTTCCTGTTTATTAATCTTGGAAGTGCTGCCGTCTTCGCTTGTTT
>DCGU01000014.1:3493-19969 GCA_002315325.1 Clostridiales bacterium UBA1770 | reverse complement strand
AATATCCTCCATCTACCCTATTTTATAGAGGAAGTTTGTTAGGCGTTATTGCCGTCGGTGTTGTCACCATTGTCGGCGGGCTGTTCGGCTTCTGCCGGAACGTCGTCCGCGGGGGCCTCGCCTGCGGGCGCGTCAACGTCTGCGGGAGCGTTTGCTGCCTTGGCGTCCTTATCCTCCATCGGATTGCGGGGCGCAGCGGCGTTTTCTTCGCGGCTGCGGCGGCGCTTATCTTCGGCCATGGTATCCAGGTCCTCGGCCGTGATATTTTCCTTCTGCATGGCGGCGGCAAACTGCGTGCCGTCCATGATTTCACGGGTGGTCAGATATTCGGCGACAAAGTCGAGCTTGTCGCGATGGTCCGCGATAATTTCCTTGGCACGGTTGTAGGCGTCGTTGACCAGCTTGTGGACTTCTTCGTCAATGCGGGCTGCCGTGACTTCGGAGTGGTCGTTGCCGTGGGACAACTCGCGGCCCAGGAAGACCTCGCCGCCCTCGCCGCCGAAGTTAATCGGACCCAGCACGTCGGACATACCGAGTTTCATAACCATATTCTTGGCAACCTTGGTGGCGCGCTCGATATCGTTGGAAGCACCGCCGGAAACGTCGTCAAACACGAGCTCTTCGGCGGCACGGCCGCCCAGCAGCATGGCGATTTCTTCTTTCAATTCATTCTTATACACGCTGAACTTATCCTCTACGGGCGGGTTCAGGGTGTAGCCCAGGGCGTTGCCGCTGGGGATGATGGAAATCTGCTGTACGGGATCCTGCGTGGGCAGGTAGTAGGCCAAGAGGGCGTGGCCGGCCTCGTGATAGGCGGTCTTGCGCTTTTCGGTCTCTTTGATGACGCGGGACTTTTTCTTGGGACCGGCGATAATCTTAATCAGTGCGTCCTCGATTTCATCCTGACCGATGAGGTTTTTGTTGCGGGAGGCGGCCAAAAGGGCTGCTTCGTTGAGCAGGTTAGCCAGGTCAGCACCGGTAAAGCCGACGGTCGATTTGGCAATCAGGGATAGGGATACGCCCTCTTCCAGGGGTTTGTTGCGGGCGTGCACCTTCAAAATGGCTTCACGTCCCTTGATGTCGGGATAGGAAACGGTAATCTGACGGTCGAAACGGCCGGGACGCAGCAGGGCCGGGTCGAGAATGTCGGGACGGTTGGTGGCGGCCATGACGATGATGCCGTCGTGGGAACCGAAGCCGTCCATTTCAACCAGCAGCTGGTTGAGCGTCTGTTCGCGTTCATCGTGACCGCCGCCGAGACCTGCGCCGCGGTGACGGCCGACGGCATCGATCTCATCAATGAAGATGATGGCAGCGGGGGACTTGCGGGCGGTTTCAAACAGGTCGCGCACACGGGATGCACCGACACCGACGTAGAGTTCCACGAAATCGGAACCGGAAATGCTGAAGAAGGGCACACCGGCTTCGCCTGCCACGGCCTTGGCCAAGAGGGTCTTACCCGTCCCGGGAGGGCCCACGAGCAGTACGCCGTGGGGAATGCGGGCGCCGAGGCGCGTAAATTTCTGCGGGTCTTTTAAGAAGTCGACGACTTCCACCAGTTCTGCCTTTTCTTCGTCTGCACCGGCTACGTCCTTAAAGGTGACGCGTTTTTCGTCATTGGGGTCCGGCGTCTGGACGTGCGCACGGCCGAAGCCGTTCATACGGCCGCCGCGGTTGGCATTGTTCTGCGCGTTCATAAAGACGAAGAACAGCGCCACGATGACGGCGATGGAGAGCAAAGAGGGCAGCATGGACAGCCACCAGGGGTAGGAAGCTTCCGGCTCGAATTCAACGGTCAGCGTTCCGGCCGCCATTTGGGCGTCGATGTCGTCACCGACGAAATTGAGCAACAGACTCAGGCTGTAAACCTCATATTCTTTAACGGTGCCGTCCTTCATGGTGACGGTAACGACGTTATCGTTGCCGACGACGAGTTCGGTCGCTTCTCCCGAACGAATCGCCTCGATGATGTCACTGAACTGCAGGGGCTCCGGTTTGGTGCCCTGGAAGAGCTTGGTGACGATAAAGATAATCACGGCAATGAACACGACGTAGAACAACACCGTGCGCAATATGCCTTTTTTGTTTGCGTTCATGAATACCTCCGGGTTGGATTATGCTTTGTACTTAATACTTAATGTTATTTGCTATATGCTATCTGCTATAGGCTATAAGCTTATTGCTTATTTCGTATAGATTTCCGGTTTCAGGATGCCGATATAGGGCAGCGTGCGGTACTGCTGGTCGTAGTCCAGGCCGTAACCGACAACGAAGCCGTCGGGAATGGTAAAGCCGACGTAATCGGGGGTGAAGGGCACTTCACGGCGGCAGGGTTTATCCATCATGGTGACGGTGGCAACTTTATAAGCGCCGCGGTTGCCCAGCATTTGGGTCAGGCGGGACAGCGTGCGGCCGGAGTCGACGATGTCCTCGACAATCAATACGATGGCATCGGCCAAATCGTCATTGAAGATGTCCAGATGGACCTTGATTTCACCCGACGTTTTGGCACCGCCGCCGTAAGAAGAGACTTTCATAAATTCCAGTTCGGCAGGCAGGGTAATCTGACGCGCCAGGTCGGCAGCGAACATAATGGAACCCTTCAGAATGGGCACCAAAATCAGCTTTTTGCCGGCTTCTACCAGCGGACCGAAATCCTTGGAGATTTGAGCGCCGAGACGCGCATTCATTTCTGCGATATCCTGTTCGGTAAACAGCAGGCGCTCCAGGTCGTTATCCTGCGCGCGAGCCGCATTTGCGGTTTTTTTGGTCTCTGCCATAAGTATATACTCCTTTTATGAAGATGATGTGATGGTTTTCTAATAAATGAACCTAAGAATCGCGGGGAATATTAGGCTTCGGGATGCGTCGGTACCAGGCACAGCCACCGGCTGCGGTTGCGCAGACACAGCGTCATATCGCCGGGGAGCGACGTGCAAAGCGGCCCCTTTTCCCCCGCAAGCAGTGCTTCTGCAGCGGCCAAGTGTTTGGCTTCGGGGTCCAGGCCGTTTTCCGTGAACCAGCGGGTCAAAACCCGACGGCGCAGGGCGGAATGGGCTTGCCGCAACGGCGCAGCGAGGATGACGCGCTCGCCCGCGGCGGGGTTGTCGTGGCATGCCTGCCACAGGGCATCGGCACCCGCACGGATGTAGTCTTCGTCCACGGCCAAGGCCTGACAGAGACGCCGCACGGCGGCCTGGGGTTTATCAAACAGCGCTTCCAGTTCCGGGACGATATTGTGCCGGATGCGGTTGCGCGCGTAATCAAGCGTGTTGTTGGTGGAATCGGTGACGTAAGGGATGCCGCCGTCTGCGCAGGCGGCAAGAACGTCGCGCTTGGACAGATCCAGCATAGGCCGCACTACGTACAGGGCGTTGTCCCGATGCAGGGGACGGACGGCGGGAATGCCGCACAGTCCCGAGGCCGCGGTGCCGCGGGCAAGACGGAACAGCATGGTTTCCAGTTCGTCGTCGGCATTGTGTGCCGTTAAGATGACGCCGCAGTTTTGCGCACGCGCCGTCGCTTCCAAAAAGGCATAGCGGGCAGAGCGGGCGCAGGCCTCACAGCCTTCTCCCGACGCTGCGGCCAATGCCGGCACGTCCAGGTTGACCGTAAAAAAGGGAACGTCCAGCGAGGCGGCGGTATCGGCGCAAAAAGATTGGTCGCGCAGGGCTTCCTCCCCGCGAATGCCGTGGTTGACGTGCGCGGCGCAGACGGACAGCCCGAGTGCCGGGGCCGCATCACATACGGTATGCAGCAGCAGCGACGAATCGGCACCGCCCGAAAAGGCGACGAGCACGTTGTGCGCCTGCGGCAGGGGAACTTGATTTAACAGTCCCGGCAGCGTGCCGAGCAGCGCCGCCATGGCGCGGTCGTACGCATTGCGGGGGGATTTCCGATTGGTTTTTTCGACAGCGTTTTGCATGAATACGAGGCTTGACGTTATGCGCCGGGCGTTTTGTTGTCGGCAAGGCTGACGAACTTGGTAAAGCGGCCGTTCCAGCCCACCTTGACGGAGCCGGTGCTGCCGTGACGGTTTTTAGCAATGATGACTTCGGCCACGCTGGCGTCCTGCCCGTCGACTTCGCCGGACGTATCGTAATATTCGCTGCGGTACAGGAACATAACGGAGTCGGCATCCTGCTCGATGGCACCCGAGTCACGCAGGTCGGACAGCATGGGTTTTTTATCGGTACGGCCCTCGGGACCACGGGACAACTGCGCGCAGCAAAGCACGGGGGCGCCCAGTTCCTTGGCCATAATTTTCAGGTTACGGGAAATATCGCCGACTTCCTGCACACGGTTATCAATCTTGCGGTCGGAGGTCATCAACTGCAAATAGTCGATGACAATCATGCCGAGGTTGTTGACGCGGCGCAGTTTGGCTTTCATGGAGGTGACGGTTTCACCCGTCGTATCGTCGATGAGGATGTTGCATTTGGCCAGGCGCGAGGCGGCCTCCGCCAAACCGATCCAGTCGTCGGAATCGAGTTCGCCGGTGCGGAACTTATAGCTGTCAATCAGCGCTTCACTGGACAGCATACGCGTGACCAGCTGCTCGGAGGACATTTCCAGGGAGAAGATGGCAACGGCCTTGCCCGTGGCCTGCGCCACGTTGGAGGCAATATTCAACGCAAAGGACGTTTTACCCATACCGGGACGGGCACCGATGAGCACCAGGTCGGATTTACCGATGCCGGCCAGCGTGCGGTCCAGGCCTTCAAAGCCGATTTTAACACCGGCCACCTGTTCGGGGGCGTTTTTCAACAGGTCCAGCGTGCCGTACACGTCTTGAATGACGTCGGCAATCTTATCAAAGTTTTTATTTGCGTGTCCCTGGGCAATGGCGGAGATTTTGCTTTCGGCCATATCCAGCACGTGCTGGACGGGCTCCTGTTCTTCCATCGCCACGTCGGAAATTTCGCCGCAGGCCTCGATGACGGCGCGCAGCAGGCTCTTTTCACGCACGATATTGGCGTAGTCCCCCGCATTGACGGACGTCGGCACCTTCATGGCCAGGTTTTGGATGTAATCGATACCGCCGGACTTATCGTACACGCCAAGGGTGACCAAACGGTCAACGAGCAGCGTGGCGTCAATATCCTTGCTGGCAAGGAACAGCTCGCGCATAGCTAAGAAAATCTGACGATGCTCTTCCAAATAGAAATCGGTCTCACTGACTTTGCCGGTGATATCGTTAAAAACGTCCGGGTCAATCAGAATAGAACCGAGCAGGGCTTGCTCGGCCGGCATGGAATAGGGCATTTTGCGCCCCAGTATTGCATTTGACGGCGAAGAATACGCGCGGTCTTTGTCTTCAGGCATACGTTACCTCTTTGTCTTATCGGTCGGCAGCACCTTTGCGGTGCGCCGCCCTATTTGCTGACGGTTGACGGGGTGGCTGATTGGAAATACAGCTTATTTGCTGCACACCAGGACGTGTACTTTGCCGGTGATTTCGGGGTACAGTTTGACGTCCAGGTCGAATTGACCGTAGGTGCGGATATTTTCGTCCAGCACGATTTTGCGCTTGTCCACAACGATGCCGTGCTGTTTTTCCAGCTCGTCGGCAATGTCCTTGGCGGTGACGGAACCGTACAGCTTGCCGTCGGCACCGGCGCCCTCGGCGATCTTAACCAAAACGCTGTTCAGCTTTTCGGCAACGGCCTTGGCTTCGGCAATTTCGGTTTCCAGCTTGTGCTTTTTGGACGCCTCGCGCTGCTTGACCTCGTTGAGTGCCTTGGCATCGGCGGGGATGGCTAACTTTTTGGGAAAGAGGAAGTTGGCGGCATAGCCGTCGGATACCTCAATCACCTGGTCCTTTTTGCCCTGCGGCTTAACGTCTTGCAATAAAATGACTTTCATAATTTTCTCCTGCGTAGTAGTAAATATTATTTATGATATATGATTCTGTTCCATGTACTCGTCGATTGCATCGAGTAGTTTGGCCACGGCCGCGTCAAGCGACGTGTCCTGCAGCTGCGCACCGGCCATGCCGTAATGTCCGCCGCCGCCGAGCTTTTCGGCAATCAACTGGACGTTGATACGGTCAGCACTGCGGGCCGAAAGCAGAACGCATTTGTTGCGGCACTGCATTAAACAGAAGGAAGCTTCGACGCCGTTGATGTTCAACAGGGAGTCGGCTGCCTTGGAGGCGGCGATTCGTTCTGCCGTGCCGGCGTCCTTGTCCACAACCAAACGGGAAATGGCAATGCAGCCGCGGTAAATTTGGGCGTGCGCGCCGAGGTCGCTGACCAAAACGCGTTCGGCAATGTTTTCACGGAAGCAGGTCCGCACGACGCTGGTATGGGCGCGGCGGTCGTACAGGAAATGGACGGCGGCAAAGGTCTGCGTACCGGTGTTTTGCGTGAAGTTCTTGGTGTCCAGCATAATACCGGCCAGGAGCGCGTTGGCTTCCTCACGGGAGAGCGCTTCGTTCCACGGGCTTTGCTCAACCATTTCGGTGACGAGTTCGCAGGCGGAAGACGCCGTGGGATGAATGTAGTTCATCACGGGTGTGAATCCGAACGCCTCCACCTGGCGGTGGTGGTCGACGATGGCAATTTGGCTGACGCCGGGAATGACGTCAGGCGCTTCCACCACGCGCATGGAGTTGACGTCGGCGATAACGACCAGCGTCCCGGAACGAATCAGGTCCATACCGGTTTCACTGTCCACAAACAGGGCGTCGGCATCGGGAATGCCGTCCAGGATAGGGCTCAATGCTCTGAAGTTGACGTCATTGCGGTTGGTGATGATATTTACGTCGATATCGGGAGCTGCGTGGCGGCACAGGAAGGCCAACCCGATGCAGGCGCCGATACAGTCAAAGTCGGGGTTGTGGTGTCCCATAATCAGGACGTTGTCGGCTTGGGCGGCCAGCGTGCAAAGTTCCTGGCTGTTGACACGGGACATAATGGAAGAGTTGCTGGGAATGGGTTTCACACGTCCGCCGTAATACGTCAGACCGTCGGGCCGGCGTAAAACGACTTGGTCGCCGCCGCGGGACATGGCAATGTCCAGGGCCGATTCGGCGGCTTCCTCCCGCTGGGCCATCGTGCCGGGAACCATGGAAATACCGATGGAAACCGTAACGGGGAAGGAGTTATCGCCGAGCTTGATGCTGCGGATTTTTTCCAGGATGTCAAAACCGTGGGCAATGCTTTTATCCAGCTGCTCGCGGGAGAACATCATCATGAATTTGTCGCGGTCGTATTCGCGCAAAAGCGCGTCCATCGAGGCGGCGTATTCTTTTAGAACGTTTTCAACCTCACCCATGGCGGCGCGGTTGCTGGTGCGGACGTACTGCGTCAATTCATCCAGGTTGTCCAACACGACGTGGGCCACGGCCACGTCTTCGCGCTGACACTTGTCGGACAGGCGGACGAATTCCGTCACGTCGGTAAACACGGTCAGATAGTAGGCGCGGCGCTGAATGGTGACTTTATAAGGGCTGAGACGGAAGGTTCGGTTGTCCAGCGCCAGCAGCGGCAGATTCTTGGTGGGGAAGGTGCCGTGCGCATCGGGCGTGCCGACACGGGCGACGGATTCCAGCTCGCGCACCGACAGCGTACTGATGTCACCCAGCGGCACGTTGCAAATGGGATTGGGGAAACCCAAAATATTCTGCAGGGACTTGTTGACGATTTTGATGACGCCGCTCGTCGTAATCAGGGCGTAGGGAATGTCCGACGAATCACGGAAAATCTTCAAAATATCATTGCCGGATACTTCCAATGCCTGCGTGTTGTTTTCCAGCCGTTTTTCGTGCAGCATCCACAAACCGCAATAGCCGCCGCATATAACAAGGTAGGCGCCGGCGGCAAACAGTGCCGTGGGCATGACGGGTCTGTCTGCAAACCAAACCAGCAGGGCAGGCGCCAAAACGAACAGCAAACCGAAGCCGAGGCAAACGGATACGGGCAGCACGGGTGTGCGGCGCGGGGATTCGATGGTTGGCATTTGCCTGTTATTCATCAGAGGATCTATCTCCTTTCATACCCCGAAAGACGTTCGGGGGAAAATGGGGGAGTCTGCGTTTGATTAATTCTTTTTTAGCGGCGTGTGACGTATCACGTGCCGTCGCGGCGGTTGCGGCGCGATGCAATCAGCATGGCGATATAACCGCGAACGATGAGGTAAGCGCCGAAGAAGCCAAGCAGGGGAATGACGAATGCCGGCATAAAGCAGCATGCCAAGATAATGATGACGGTCGGCGTATGGGATTTGGTGCGGGGGCGGAACATGGCCAGCAGGTTGAATAAGCCGACTAAGAACAGTCCCGGCAGCATAATCAAATACATATTTTCAATCACGGCTGCATAGGCATTGTCGCTCCAGGCGAACAACGCGCAGATTTCGCACAGCAGGAAAACCATGGCGGCAATCGGCGACAGTGCGAAGCGGTGCAGCAGCACGCCTTTGTAAACGGGATTCTCTTCGGCCTCACAGGAGACAACGAAGATGATTTGCGTAAAGAAAGCAGGAATCATGCAGAACAGAACGGCAAGCGCCGGCGTCATATTGAAGACGGCATTGACGGCGGCCACCGACGTGTTGTGGTTGATGACGTTCGATACGTCCTGCCCGCCGGCAGCGGCGAGCGCGGCATATTCCGCAAGGACCTCATCCAGCACGGCGGCGCATTGGTCACGCACATCACCGATTGCGCGGAGAATGGCATCACCCGTGCATGCACCCTGCAGGGCATAAACGGTCAAAAGGCCTGCGGCGGCAAGGGCCGCGAGCATGGTAAGCGTCATGGCGCAAACGGTGCCGACGCGCGGGGCAAACGTCATGGAAAGCAGCGCCAACGTAATACCGGCCAGTGCGTAACCCAGCGGGAACAAAACGGCCACGAGATTGTCGGTGCCGACGATAACGATACTGACGAGCACGGCAACCGCTGTGCAGAGCACACCGAGACGGCCGCGCTTGTGGGAAAGTAGGCGCGCGACGGCAACCGTGATGCAGATGCCGCCGGCGTACAGGGCAGCCAACGACAGGGCGCCCGTGAAGAACCACAGGCCGGTCGGCAGCAGCGCCATCAAAATACAATTGACTTTTTTGCCGGTTTTGCAGGTCCAAATCAAGCCCGTGACAATGACGGCGGCGGCGCACAGTGAACTTGCGGCGGCGTTTTCAAAAGCCAATGCCAAAGACGCGCCGATGAAGCAGACGAGCAGGGCAAAGGCGGCGAATACTGCCTCCTTTACAGACGTGACGGGACGCAGATCGGGATTGCCCAGGGGGCTGTCCTTAAAGGGCGGGCGTACGGCAACGCCGAGCGGTCTCTTTTGCTCCGTCTGTTCGGTATTTTGTTGCGGATTGTTTTCCTGATTGTTCACGTTGTGCTCACTTTCCGTATAAAAATTATAAAAAGATATTACTCCTATTATAATCGTAATACATTATATCACATAATAGGGGCGGTGTAAAGCCGTAGCGTACAGTGCGGCCCCCTGCTTCCTATTATACTTTTGCTGCGTGTGTATTCCTTTTACGTAGAGTGATAAACGTATGAAAAAAGGACGCCGAAGGCTAATTTGCTTCGGCGTCCCAAAGATGTTATACGAACGTATGGCTTATTTCGCATTTTCGCGGCGAATACGCATCAGTTCCTTCATACGGAGTTCCGTATTCAGAATCTTTTTGCGCAGACGAATGTTCTTGGGCGTAACCTCAACCAGCTCGTCGTCCTGTACGAAGTCGAGTGCTTCCTCCAGGCTGAAAATCTTCGGGGGCGTCAGAATCAGCTTTTCATCGGCACCGGTTGAACGAACGGCGGTCAGATGCTTTTCCTTGCAGACGTTGATGGAAACCTGGTCGTCGGTATTGGTTTCACCGACAATCATACCCTCGTACACGTCAACCTGCGGGCCGATAAACATAGTACCGCGGTCCTGCGTGTTGTACAGGCCGTAACGGGTGGTCTGTCCTGCTTCGGAGGCAATCAGCGTGCCGGTAAAGCGCATGGGAATATCACCGAGGAAGGGAGCGTACCCTTCAAACAGCGTGCTCATGATACCCTCACCGTGCGTGGCGGTCAGGAATTCGGAGCGGTAACCGATCAGACAGCGGGTCGGAATGACGTACTCGATACGGGTACGGGCACCGTTGCCGATGGGGTTCATGGTAACGAGTTCACCCTTGCGCTGACCCAGCTTTTCAATGACGGCACCGACGTATTCGGAGGGCACGTCAAACAGGGCGCGTTCCATGGGTTCCTGCTTCTCGCCGTCGATTTCCTTGTACAGAACGCGGGGGTTGGAGCAGGCCAGCTCATAGCCTTCACGGCGCATGGTTTCAATCAAAATGGAGAGGTGCATTTCACCGCGTCCGGCCACGTACCAGCAGTCGGTCGTGTCACCGTCGGTGATGCGCAGGGAAACGTCCTTCAGCAGTTCCTTGTACAGACGTGCGCGCAGCTGACGGGAGGTAACGAACTTGCCTTCCTTGCCGGCAAACGGGGAATCGTTGACACCGATGGTGATTTCCATGGTGGGTTCGGATACCTTGACAAACTCCAGGGGCGTGACGTTGTTCGTGGAGCAAACGGTGTCACCGATAGAGATATCGGCGGAACCGGTCGCGCTGGAGAAGCAGACGATATCGCCGACGGTTGCAGAGTCAACCTTAACGCGGCCCAGACCGTCGAACTGTTCCAGGGAAACGATCTTGACGCGGCCCTTTTTGGCGGTGTCGTGGAAGTTGCAAACGGCATATTCCTGGCCGGCGCAAAGCGTACCGCGGTCGATACGGCCGACGCCGATACGGCCTAAGAAGTCGTTGTAGTCGATGTTGGAAATCAGCATCTGTACGCCGTCGTCGGGGTTACCCTCGGGGGCGGGAATGTGGGACAAAATCGTCTCGAACAGGGGAACCAGGTCAACGCCGGGAACGTCGGGGGACAGGGAAGCCGTGCCCTGACGGCCGCAGCAGTACAGAATCGGGCTGTCGAGCTGCTCGTCCGTTGCGTCCAGGTCGCACAAAAGGTCCAGAATTTCTTCTTCAACTTCGCCGCCGATACGCGTGTCGGGTTTGTCGATTTTGTTAATGCAGATGATAATCTTGTGGCCGCAGGCGATGGCTTCCTTCAAAACCTGGCGGGTCTGGGGCATCGGGCCCTCGGAACCGTCAACCAGCAGGATAACGCCGTTAACCATCTTCATGATACGTTCCACTTCGCCGCCGAAGTCAGCGTGCCCGGGCGTATCGACAATGTTGATTTTAACGTTCTTGTAGTGAACGGCCGTGTTCTTCGCGGTGATGGTAATGCCGCGCTGACGCTCGATATCGCCGGAGTCCATAACGCAGGTCGCAACGTCCTGGTTGTCACGGAACACCTGGCCCTGTTTCAACAGACCGTCGGTCAGCGTCGTCTTACCGTGGTCTACGTGCGCGATGATGGCGATGTTTCTTAAGTCTTCTCTAACCAAAGTAGTTACCTCCAATAATAATGCTCTTATAAAATAACAAAATATTATACCATATTTATGCAAAAAAATAAAGGGGCAGAGGGCTGTTTTTACACATTTTCATAATATATAAACGTCGGCCGATTTGTTTCCGCTATTTTCATTGCAATCAGGGGGCCAATTTGATATAATGAGATTGAAAAAATAATCTGCCGGTTCGGGGATTACGGAAGAGCCGAACGGCGGTGTACAAAGGAGTATTTCTTATGGTAAAACACGTGATTTTGTGGAAACTCAAGGATGAATATCAGGGCGAAGAAAAGGAAAAGATTATGCAGGGCATCAAGACGGGACTGGAAAGCCTGACCGGTCAAATTCCCGGTATGACGGCCATTCACGTACAGGTGACGAAATTGGAAAGCTCCAACGCCGACGTTATGCTGGAAACCTATTTCGTTGACGGCGAGGCCCTGAAGGGTTACGCCAAGCATCCCGCCCACGTTGCCGTGGCCGACGCTGCCGTGCGCCCCTATACCCAGGTGCGTCTGGCGTTCGATTACGAGATTTGACGCTGTCAAAAACGAGAGAAGGCGAAAAACATGAGTAAAAAAGTGCTGTTGATTCTGTCCGACGGCCTGCGTCCCGATGCGATGAAGGCCTGCGGCAACCCTTACGTACAAACGCTGCTGGAAAACAGTGTGCACGATATGGCGGCCCAAACCGTGATGCCGTCCGTGACGCTGCCCTGCCATATGTCCCTGTTCCACGCCGTGAAACCCGACCGCCACGGTATTTTGACCAATACCTACGTGCCCCAGGTGCGCCCCGTGAAGGGCCTGTGCGAGGTACTGCGCGCCGCCAAGAAAAAATGCGCCTTCTTCTATAACTGGGAAGAACTGCGCGACCTGGCGCGCCCCGATGCATTGGCAAATGCATTCTTCGCTTCCGGCCACGTCTACGGCTATGAAGAGGCCAACCAACGCGTGACGGACGCCTGCATCGAGGCGTTGAAAAAAGACGCCCCCGACTTCGCGTTTTTGTACCTCGGCTGGACGGACGGCGCCGGCCACGGCTTCGGCTGGATGGGTGACGAGTATATGCGTGCCGCACGGGATTCCGTTTCCTGCATGGAGCGCGTCATCAACGTGACCAAGGACTTGCCGGACGACTACGTCGTCATCATTACCGCAGACCACGGCGGCCACGACCGCAGCCACGGCTCCGACCTGCCGGAAGATATGACCATCCCCTTCATTATGCTGGACGGCACCCCCGCGCGCGAGCTGAACGGCGTCAACATCATCGATATCGCACCGACGATTGCGACGATTTTGGGTGCGGAAGCGGATGAGGATTGGGAAGGTAAGAGTATCATTTAAGCAGGTATTCAATGAATAATGACGGGCAACCGTCTTTGCCAATTAGGCGGGAACCACGAAAAAAGGCTCCCGCCTTTTTGCAAAAATTCCGTTTTGCAAAAGTGTTTTGCGTCACGGGCAAGTATTGTTAAAATGAAAGATGCCGGTGCGCTGCCGGCCGACCTTATAAAATGAAACGGAGGATCCCGTATGAAGTTATTACACACGTCCGACTGGCATTTGGGCGTTACTGAAAAGGGCTTGGATGCTAAGGCAGACCAAGAGTATTTTATCGATGCCATTTGCGACATTGTCAAAGAGCAGGGTGTCGATGCCGTTATGATTGCCGGCGACGTATACGACCATTCTAATGCCTCGGCGCAGGCTGTCAAGCTGTACAGCGACGCCATGACCAAATTGTGCAAAGAAATGAAGAAGCCGGTGCTGATCATTGCCGGCAACCACGACAGTGCGGAACGGTTATCCGTTTGCCACGAACTGCTGGAATTGGCAGGCCTGTACGTCTGCGGGGAGGTAACGGAACAGCCGCGCGTCGTATCCTTTGACGATACAGACGTGTATTTGCTCCCCTGGCTGACCGAAGAGGTCGCCCGCAGCCTGTATCCGGAGAAAAAGGAAGAAATCACCGACCTGACGGCCGCCTACCGCGTTGTAACCGACGCTATGCGCGCTGATTTTAAACCGGGTAAAAAACACATCTTGCTGTCGCATTCGTTTGCCGAAAACAGTGAGGTGTCCGACAGTGACCATGCAGCCGTCGTCGGGTTTGCCGCGCAAATTTCGGTGTCCGTATTCGATGGTTTTGATTACGTTGCATTGGGTCATATCCACAAGCCGCAGGACGTGGGTGAGCGGGCACGTTATTCCGGCACCCCGATGCCTTATTCCTTCGGTGCCGAGGAAAAACAGGAAAAGAGCGTGACGATTATCGATACCAAGGATATGTCCCGCACGAGTGTTCCCGTACCGCAGCTGCACAAGCGCACGTCGCTGACCGGCACCCTGGACGAACTCCTGCACGACGCCTATGATGAGGACGTTATTAACGGTTACGTGAAATTGACGGTGACCGACCAATATGCCGGCCTGTCTACTCTCGCACTTTTATCGGAACGATTTCTGCATATACTGGAACTGTCCGGTAAATCGTACGAGGCCGAGGGAACGTCCGTGACGCTGACACCTGAGGAATTCCGCGAAATGGAAAACGATCCCGTCGAGGTGTTTAAATCATTCTGGGGGGAAGAGATACAGGGGGAACTTGACGAACGTATTCTTGATTTATTCCGCGAAGCCGTTCAACAGACAATCAACATGATGGAGGATGACGAATGAAACCGTTAAAATTGGAAATGCAAGCCTTCGGTCCCTATCCCGGAACTGAAGTGATTGACTTTGAAAAGCTGGCAGATAAAGGAATATACCTGATAAAAGGCGAGACCGGCAGCGGAAAAACAGCCATATTTGACGCCATTGTTATGGCATTGTATGGGGAGTGCGGGGATAAAAGCAGAGGTAAAATTGAAGAGTGGCGTTGTACGCAGGCACCCAAAGAGGTGGAAACGCGGATTTCCTTTACGTTTTTCGAGCATGGGCACACGTATCGGTTTACGCGTCGATATGGGGTTAAAAAATCAGCGTTTTCATTAACCTGCGAGGCAGGCGAGATAGATGAAAACGGAAACGAAATACCGTTATCGGCAAATTTGGGCCAAAGAACGATGAATGAAAAGGCGGCAGAAATTATCGGGTTGGACCGGGAACAATTTACCCAGGTCGTCATGCTGCCGCAAGGGAAATTCGAGCAGTTCTTACTGGAAGAAGAAGGAAAAAAGGAAGCCATTCTCAGTAAAATATTCGGCACCGAAAAATGGAGCAAGTTTGTTAATAC
This sequence comes from Clostridiales bacterium UBA1770, assembly GCA_002315325.1. Lineage (GTDB taxonomy): Bacteria > Bacillota > Clostridia > Oscillospirales > CAG-272 > UBA1770. The sequence continues at coordinate 5,282 of DCGU01000014.1, read as the reverse complement.
GTTCGCAGATGCCGTAAAAAAACGCAAAGATGAATTGATGGAAGCCTGCAAAGAGGTGCAAAACGTTCTTGCTGCGAACGGTGTGCAGGATATGGCAGGGCTGGCCGATAAGATTGCGGAAATCAAACAGCGGCTGGCCGATTTGGAAGCGGACCACACGGCATTCGATGCCGAGGGTAAAAAGAAACAGCTGGATGCCGACAAAGAACTGTCACGCGAGTTTGATACGCTGCATACTTTGGAACAGACACGTGACAATCTGACGGCGCAACTTGCAATTATAGAGGCCAAGAAAACAACGTTGGCAAAAGCGGACGCGGCAGAGCCGTTCCGCGGCTTGATGGATGCGGCAACACGGGACAAAGCCGAAGCTCAAAAGCGGCAGAACGAACTGATCACGCTGACGAATAAAGCGCCCGGCGTTGACAAAGCCGTACAAACGGCAAACGACGACTTACAAAAGCACGTTGGCGCGTCACCGGTTGATACGTTGAATAAAGAAATCGGCGAATATGAAACGAAAAAGGCCGACTATGCCAACCTTGATGATTTGCGGAAAGCATTGCAGGGGGCGACTGCCGTATGGAACGCCAAAAACGCCGAAAAAACAGCAGCGGAAAATACGGTTAACGTTGCCAAAGATAAGGTGCAAAAAGCACGGGAAACGTATCAAGCAGCACGTGATGCAGCGGAGCACGCCAACGATGCGTATTACGACGGTATCTATGGGGAACTGGCACAAAATCTGCGCGACGGGGAAAAATGTCCCGTTTGCGGCAGCGTCTCCCACCCGGCACCGGCAACACGTACTGCCGAGAGCGTAACCCGTGAAGAAATGACGGCGGCCCAAAAAGCTGCGAAAGTTGCCCAAGATGCATTAGAAGCAGCGGATGCGTCCTGCAGAGATGCAGAGAAGGCGGTAAAGGAAGCGTCTGATGCTCTTGCGCAGACCGAGACGGCAAAGGCGACGGCACAGGCTAAGTATGACAATGCCAAGAATAATATGATTCCGGGGATTGCCGATGCAGCGGCGCTTGTTCGGGCGATTGCCGATAAACAAAATAAGATCAAACTCTATCAGGACCGTGAACGGCAATTGCGCGTTGCGGTACAGGCAGCAGAGAACGCAAAATCCACGCTGGATGCACAGATTTCCACGGCAAAAGAAGAATGGGAAAAAGCTGAACAGCAGACAAAAGCATCTGCAACCGCTTTGGCGGACGCACTGAATAAGGCCGGATATCCGGAAGACGGCGATGCCGTGCGTGCCATGATGAGACCGGAGCAGGAAAGAAACGTGCTTCGTGAAGCAATTGCAAAGTACGACCAATCCTGCAAGGAAAATTCAGACACGTATGCTGCGCAGCAGGCAAAAGTCGCAGGCAAAACGGAACCGGATAAAACGTCGTTCGGTATGCGCGACAAAGAAATTGCCGATGAATTGCAAAAATATCACGTGGAAAAGGGTAGGTTGGAAAATGAAAGCAAACGGTTGACGGTTGTAAAACGTGACTTGGAACCCAAGGAAGCAACGTATCGTGACAATATCGGTCAGGCAGAGAGTGACGAAAGAGTGGCAAAACTTTTGCGCGGTGACAACAGCATGGGATTACAACGGTACGTGCTGGCCGTGATGTTCGGACAGGTTGTCGGGGAAGCCAACCGCATGCTGCAAAAGGTCCACGGCGGCCGCTATACGCTGTGCCGAACGGATGAAGCAAACGGGGGACAACGCAAATGCGGGTTGAGTTTGCGCGTATTGGATGCGCGCAAACCGGAGGCCGGCATG
>DCGU01000014.1:0-3387 GCA_002315325.1 Clostridiales bacterium UBA1770 | reverse complement strand
TTCATTGACGAGGGCTTCGGAACGCTTGACGATAAATCCATAACAGACGCTATGATGGTGCTTGACAGCGTTCGCTCCGGCGGCACCGTTGGTATCATCAGCCACGTTAAACTCCTGGAGGAAAACATTCCCACGCAGATCGAAATCATCAAAACGGATGAAGGCAGCCATATTGCTTGACGCAAAGCCGCGGGGGCCGGTTTCGGCCCCCGCGGCGGTCTTTTAAAAAAAGATCAAAAAATTTGAAGAAAAGTAAAAGTGTTTCGGCGAGTCGCATCGTATAATATAACAGAAGCAAAACCACCTGCAAAAAAATCAGCTTATTTCCGCATTGACCGCGCCGCCCGGCGTTCCTCTGCTGCTGCATTTCACCTCTTTCTGCGGCAGTAAAAGCAGAACACCTCGTGGTGGGTGGTGTTCCGTACGTCATCTTGGGTTTCCATAACCAAACTCCTTTCTTTTTTGGGTTCCAAACTTACCTCCTTTCTTATATTAGGTTCCAACCTTTTCGGAAAGTCGGTGCCGGCGTCGGTCAATGCTGCTCGATATGTAAAAGCCTCCCCGCAATTTGCGGGGAGGCTTTGACGTTTTATTCGGAATGATTGGGATCGTATTTATCCAAAACGAGACACGGCCTGCCTATTGTTTCACCATGTTTAAAGTGATAGAAAATGCGGCCGGCACCGGAAACGCAAAAATGATAGCTGTTTTCACCGCCGTACATTTTTTCCCCGGTGCGAGGAGTGGTGGTTTTGCTTTCGTCAAGTTGATGCGATAATCGGTCGCAAAACTTTTCAATGAATGATACGCGGTTTGCATAATTGGTTTTGTCGACTGCTTTTTGCACGCCGGCAACGGCATCGATAAACGCCGGTTTGGTTTCGTAGTCATTGACAAACGTTATACCGTGAATGAGACAGTATAAATAAACGATTTCACGAAATTGGTCTGCACCGTTTCGCCCGCGTGGCCAATTAGCATAACAAAAAGCGGGGAAGACGGTATCAGCGAAAAAGGCCGGGTCCGGTGATATTGCTTTGCTGTCTATTTGATTTTTTAGTTTTTGGTTTTCCTGGTCCAATTTAGAATAAAAATTATCTTTATTTGCATACGTCTTTTTAAGTTTGTCATATGCGGTTTGGGCTTTTGCGTTTGCTTCCTGCAAACGAGTTTCCGTAGCTTGCTTTTGTGCAGATAGTTCAGCATTGTCCGCATATAGTCTATCACGCTCTATAGTCAGGTCGTCTACCTGCTGCTGCAGCGATGCAATGGTTTCGCCGGCGGATACACGGGTCCCTTGTTGTTCTAAGTCAAATCTTTCTTTTGCGCAAAGCGGTGCCAAATCTATTTCAATACGCAACGGGGCAAACGGAACGGTCCGCCCCATATTGCGCTTTCGCATGGCAGTTTTTAATTTCTCTGCCTGTTTTTCGTTGGATAGATTGCGAAAGGTTTCTTTGACCAGGCAGTCGTGCATGGTCGGCGCAAAAGCGACAAAGCATTTGGGGTCAACGATGACGGCTTCTCCTTCATTAAGAGTAATGCCGGTTTTTTGCATAAAGTCCGTCTTCATATCGGGGGATACAAGCCATACGCGCGCATATCCTGCCGCATTTTTTGTTTGTTCTGCCGCAATTGCCTGATAATCGACTGCCGGCAACTCGTCCTTCAGGTCGGCAAACGACGGGACGCGGGTCGGTGGGGTAAAGGGCGCTTCCGACGTTCCCGGTAGGTTCATACGTTTTATGACGTCTGCTGCAGCATCTTTATGGTTTTGCTTATTTGTCGGTACGGTGATAAAAACAAACGGCATCCTATTTTGCGGGTTTTTCCACAAATTGACCACGTCGGTGCAGGCTTTTTTGGTATTCAATCGGTGCACGATAAACGGATCGATGACCTCATCTGCTTGGGTAAAGGAAATACAGTTTGAATTGGCAGCTTCATCTTTGCCGACGTTTAACAGGTTGCTGAGCCACGCCGGACGGAATCCGTACGCCGGATCCGCAACGGTATTCGGAACGGAAACGCTGTCCTGACAGCCGACCTCCACGTGCGTGTTGTCGATTGGTTTTAGAGCTATGCGGGAAATAAATGTATAGGGGGCGCCGGGAAAACGAAACCGAATGGCCCATTCACCCGTTGACGCCAACGCGGAAACGTTAACGCCGAAAGTCGCCTCTTCTTTTTTAAAAGAAGCAAACCATTTGTCATCGGCAGCTGCATATTGCCGCGGATCATCCGGGAAACCGATGGTGTGCGTTTTATCATATACCCATTTCAGCACGGTTAGGATGATAAAACGACGGCAGTTTTGTGCGCTTTCACCGCGCATTTCGGCAACGGCATGAAACTGATAACAAAGTTTTGTCGTGGATTGTTCAATGGTAATAACGTTCCCAATGGTGGGATTGGTTGTGTCCGACATGACGGAATCCTCCTTGTGTGGGCAGCGTGCAGTACTTTGATAAGGGTATTGTATCATAAAATAATAAAAAGTGCAAAGGGAAAACAGAATAAGCAACGTTCGTCAAAAGTGGTTTGCCGCAACCGGTTGTATAGATAAATGAGAGCAGTATTACATAGTAGAAAGGGTCGTTTTTTATGAACCGTACTATTGAAGAAAAAGCGTTTATCGCAGCCAATCGTCCCAACGTCAGAATTGAAAAAATCACGGTCGCCCCGTTTTGTGCTACCAAGGAAAACTATTCCAAAGAAAATGCCTTTTTTACGGCAGCGGCGCTGGATGCCGCAGAAAGCGGCGCGGAGATCGCCGGTTTGGAAGTGACGCTTCATTGCATCGACGTCGGCGCCGTGTACGATCAAAAATACGTCCGCTTTGACGGCCCCGTGTATCTTTGCAATATGGACGGGGAGGAATATGAAAGCGTAAAGAGCCCGACAAAAACGTTCGAGACGGTTGCCGACTCGGAAGGGCGCTTTTCCGTGTCGGTTCTTTGCCTTTTGTGGAAGAGCGACGACGTTCCGCGCGATTATTTTCGGGCATTGTGCGACCGGCAGGCACTGGCCTCGGTTAACAACGTCTGCATCGGCAATCAGTTTGTCGAACAGAAGACGGCGTCCATCCTGTGGGATATAGCGACTGACGGGGCCGCGATGATTGAACGCAGCGGCATCCGCTTTGACTTGGCGGATGAGCCGTACGGTCCGGACCTTGACTATATCGAAGACGACCGGCCGAGCGAGCATACTTGGTTGGATTCAATCGTCAGCAGGCTCCCGGAAGATTTTCATATTGACGTCGGCAACGCAGATGACGACTCATTTTGATACCGCGTTTGCCTGACGCGTCGTCGCACACGGCGAGGCGCTCTCCACGTTCATCCCCAAGGACTAAAATAAAAACAAATCGCCCCCGCTGCATTG
>DCGU01000064.1 GCA_002315325.1 Clostridiales bacterium UBA1770 | reverse complement strand
AGTTTACCTGCGCCTATGCCGCAGGCCAAAAACTGGACGTACCACAGGGAACTGACGTGCTGTATCTCATGGCCGCACGCACCGGTGACGACGCACCCTATACCGTCCTGATGGATGGCAATCCCGTCACCTTTGATTTGCAGTCCTATGCCGACGATATCGGTGGCTGGGATCAATATGCGGCGAACCACCGCGGCTTTATTCGTGAGGGCCGCGTCGCCTTCTGCGCCTCGCACGTCCACGATACCACGGGTGACCGCGTTTACGGCCGCTTTACCTGGTATCTTATCCCCGTGTCCTTGCCGGTCGGTGCCAAGGTTGTGACCCTGCCCGCCGACAACGGCGTCATCCTTGCCGCCGCCACCTTTGCGGCAGCCGCCGTGCCTGCGTCCATGGTGACGGATATCGCCCTGCATAAAGTACAGCCGCAGAAACACCGCCTGACCGTTGTCGGCGGCACCGGCTCCGGTGAATATTATAGTGAAACGCCGCTCCATATTTGCGTAACGGCGAACCATGCCGAACAAATCGTATGGCACGCCACTACGGGTGAAACCTTTACCGGTGCCGAAATCGGCTACGTGATGCCGGACTGCGACGTCACCCTGACGGCAGAACGCGTCGGTGCCTTTGCCCGTGAAATCCTGCCGCAGCCGTCCGTGTTCGCTACGTCCGATTGGGATGCGGCGCACGCAGCCGCCCATATTTTGGACGGCCGCGACGATACCTGCTGGGTGGCAGGGAAGGACCACGCTGCCGACGTGACGTTCGATTTGGGCGTCGTCGAGTCGCTCTCCCATATCGTATTGATGCACGCGGGGACGGTCCTGGGGGACATGTCCCGCAACACGGTGGATTTTGCCGCCGATTATTTTGACGGCGCTGCTTGGCAGCCGCTCTTTGCCGTACAGGGCAACGCCGGTATTTTGACGCAGCACAGCTTTGCCCCGGTGATGACGCAATTCGTACGCTTGCGCGTGACGTGCGGCGGCAGCAGTGCGGAGGATTCCCGTGCGGCCCTGGCACGTGCCTGGTTCTACGCAGACAAAGCGCCGGCTGTACTGAAAAAAGAAAACGTTTCCGTTTATGATTTGGGCGAGCCGTTGTCTATGGACGAAACGCTGTATCACGGCCCCGTGACGGCGGGACAGCGCATCGTATTGCCCAATACGGTGGCGGTACGCCACTGGCACCTGCAGGCAAATGCCGCCGTTCTGTCCTTCCTGGATGAAAACGGCAACTGCCTGTACCGCGACGAGGGACGCGACGTCGTCACGCCGCACGTCGTCAACCGCGCCATGCCGCAGACCTATGCGTCCGCCATCCTTGTCGAGTCTGTCGACGCTGCCGACGCCGAAAAGGCACCGATTTTGACGCTCACCGGCGCCGCCTGCCCCCTGCCGGTATTGCGTGAATATTTGGGCATTGATATCGGCGGCAGCCGTAACCCCGGCGTTGTCAAGCGCGAGGACGGGTCGCTCTTGCTGCCTGCCTGTGACGGTGAGCATCACGATATGTACGGCTTCCGATTGGAAGTGCCCGGCGATACGTTTGCACTGTCTGTCAAGGTCAGAATCCCCGCGGACGAATTGGCAAACGCTGCGGACGATACGCCGCTGTTCTGCTTCAATCCCTTTATCAACTATTGTGACGAACCCAAGGGCCGCTTGTTTACCGTGGCCGATTATAAGGCGGCCATGACGGACGCGAACGGCTATCGCGTTTTGTTCGATACCTTTACGTCCTCAGCACATGCCACCGTGGAGGGCCGTGTGTGGAACAAACGGCACCTGACGCTGGAAGTGGCTACCTTCTCCTATTGCGGCAAAAGCGAATCCTAATACGTAAAAAACTGTGAAAGCAGGTATATCGGTATGGAAAACAACGAAAAAACAGTCAAACCGAAAATATACGAGGTTGCCGACGCGCATCTTGATACCGTGTGGAACTGGACGCTGGTCCAGTCCGTGAAATGGTTCTTGCCCAATACGTTCAACGTCAACCTCGGCTTTATGGACAAATACCCGGAATATCGTTTTAACTTCGAGGGCGCCTATCGCTACGCCTTAATCGATGAATACTATCCCGAGGCGTTTGAAAAAATCAAGGCGCGCGTTTTGGACGGGCACTGGATGGTCACGGGTTCCTCCTGGGAGGCCGGTGACGTCGTCGTCCCCGAACCCGAAACGCTGATGCGCAATATCCTGTACGGTAACCTGTACTTCCGCGAGCAGTTCGGTAAAACGTCCAACGACGTCTTTTTGCCCGACTGTTTCGGTTTCCCCGTTACGCTGCCGACCGTGATGCGCCATATGGGACTCTCCGCCTTTTCCACGGCCAAAATTGCCTGGAATCCCGACCCCTGCAAACCCCCGTTTGCCGTGGGCCGCTGGGGCGGTATCGACGGGGCGGAAGTCATTGCTTCCATCAAACCCGGTCCCTACGCTGCGCGCGTGCGCACCGATCCTGCAGCCGACCAAGGCCTGCACGATGAGGTGGCCGCTCTGCCGCTGTCCCGTACGGTCCGCTATTACGGCACCGGTGATGACGGCGGCGGACCCGAGGAAAGCTCGGTGCAGCGTGTCAACGACGCCGTGCATGCCGACGGCATCAACACGGTTGTCTCCGCCTACGCAGGGCAGATTGCCGACGAGTTGACCGATGCCGAAAAGGCACAGCTGCCGGCTTACCGCGGTGACTTTTTGATGATTGAACACGGCTGCGGCGGCTATACCTCCATCGGGCCTAATAAACGTTTCCACCGTATCAACGAATATAAGGCCGACGCCGCCGAAAAACTGGCGGTGCTGACCGATTTGTGCGGCGCACAGGAATACCCCCGCACCCGCATCCGCAAACTGTGGTGCGATTTTATCCGCCACGAATTCCACGACGACCTGCCGGGTACCTCGGTGGCCCGCGTCTACCGCGAGACCTTCCACGACGACGTCGTGGTGTCCAACGGATTTGACGGGGAGATCGGTGCGTCATTGTCCGCCCTCGCCGCCAACGTCGACACGTCGGCGTGCGGTACCGACAACGCGCTCGTCGTTTTCAATCCCGTTTTGAGCAGCAGAACCGATACGGTTCGCGTCACGGTGCCGACTGTTGACAAAGCACCCGTCGTCAAAACCATTGACGGTAAACTTCTGCCCACGCAGGTACTGTCAGGGAAAGACGGCAAAACCGATTTGATTTTCACCGCCGACCTGCCGTCGACAGGCTACGCAACGTTTGCCCTCGGCAACGGCAAACAGGCAGGGAACTGCGGGCTCTCCGTCACGGATAAGGGCCTGGAAAGCGCCCGCTACCGCGTTGCACTGAACGAAAACGGCGATATCGCCTCCGTTTACGATAAAAAGAACGACAGGGAACTGCTGCAGGCGCCCATTCACTTTGAACTGGTACGTAATACCTACCGTCTGTTCGGCTCCTGGGAAATCGGTTACGAGGATGAAATTCGTACCCCCTATGCCTATATCACCGGTCCCGCAACGTTTGAAATCGTGGAAAACGGTCCCGTTCGCGTCGCCCTGCGCGTCACGCGGACCTATCGCGCGTCGCGGTTTGAACAGACGCTGTCGCTCGATGCCGCCGGCAACCCGCTTCGTGTCGACAACCGCATCATTTGGAATGAAACCGCCACGATACTCAAGTGTGCTTTCCCGCTCAATCTCTATGCCGCCGCGGCACGCTACGACAGGGGCCTGGGTTCCGTCGCTTGTCCCGACCGCTTTGCGCAGACCTACGAGGTGCCCGTGCATAAGTGGGCCAACTACTACGACAGCGAGGCGGATTACAGCGCCACGATTGTCAACGATTGTAAATACGGTATGGACAAAAACGGCAGTGTCCTGCGCCTGACCTGTATCCATACCCCCAATAACCGCTGGCGTCCCGATTCCCGCCAGGACCTGCAGGACTTCGGCCGTAATGAGTTCGCCTTTGCCGTCAGCGGTGACCGCGGTGACTTTGTCGCCGCCTGCGCCGAGGAGCAGGGCATTGCCTTTAACCAGCAACCCGTGGCTGTCCTGACAAACGCCCATGCCGGCACGCTGCCGCCCGTTTACGCATTCGTCAGCGTCAGTCCCTGCCTATCCCTCAAGGCCGTCAAGAAGGCCGAACGCTCGGACGAATATATTGTCCGCGTGGTTGAATCCACCGGTGCAAAACAGGCCGACGTCACGATTGCCGTCGGTGACGGCATCGAGAGCGTGCGCCCCGTGAACGGCTACGAAAAGCCCGTGAACGACGCAACGCTGACGCTGTCGGACGGCAAACTGCACTTTGCCATCGGCGCCTTCGAGCCTAAGTCCTTTGCAATTAAACTCAAAAATCCCGCCAAAACAACGGCAAAAACGCAATATTATCCCGTCTCGATGGATTTGGCCGTGCCCTTCACGTCGAACGACGAGCACCGCGGTGAATACGGCTTCGGCCCGGAAAACACCACCGTGCCGCGCAAATTGATGAACAAAGATTTCCGTGTCTGCGACGTGCCGCTGTCCCTGACCGAGTGCGACGGACAGTTTACCTGCGCCTATGCCGCAGG
>DCGU01000004.1 GCA_002315325.1 Clostridiales bacterium UBA1770 | reverse complement strand
AATAGGCTTTGTCAGTGGTCTGAAGCAGTCTCGCAAAACAATGCGAGACTGCTTTTTATGATTTCACTTGACTTTTAGGGTGAAAAATGATATTATATCATCATTAAAATCACCCTAAAAAGGAGGCAACAGATGAGCGCTTTTGATTTATTGCAGGAATTGCTTGCCAAAAAAGCCGAATTGGCGGCCAAAATACGTACCGTTCCGTTTGACGGCAGCATCGAGGTCAAGACTGTCAACAACGAGCAATATATTTACGTTCGCAAAAAAGAAGCGGGCAAATACAAATCAACCTACGTTGATAAGTACTCGCTCGACTTTTACAATTATGCTGTCTCCCAAACTTTGCTGGTACGCACGTATAAAAAACAATTACGCAAAATAGAAAAACAGTTGGCAGAGTTGGGCTATACCGAGGGGGAACTGTCCCCCCGTGTCACGTTAAATATTGATTTTGCCCGTGCCAACGTCAAAAATTTAATCTATGACCAGGCCGTATTGGAAGGTATCGCAACCACGTTCCCGCAAACCGAAACCATCTTGGAAAACGGTGAAGTATACGGTGTAAAGGCTTCCGACGTGCAAAAAATATTGAATCTGAAACGTTCGTGGGAATTGATTGTTGACCCGGATGTCGTTGGTTCCCCTTGCGATTACTATTTACTGGGCCATATTGCTCGATTGGTCAACGAGGGTTTCTTCCGTGACGGCGGTGCAATACGCAGTGTTCCCGTTTCAATCGGCGGTTCAACGTACGTCCCGCCTATTCCGATGGAATACGACGTAAAGGAAGGCATTCTGTCCATCGTGGAAGGCAATGATGAACCCATTGATAAGGCCATTGCACTGGCCCTGTTTTGCATGAAAACACAGGTCTTCATCGATGGAAACAAACGTGCCGCAATCATTTTTGCCAATCATTTTATGATAAAAAACGGTTTGGGTCTTTTGGTTATCCCGGAAAAAGCCGTCAGTGACTTTAAAAAGTTACTTGTCGCGTATTACGAGGATAGGGATGGCGGGGAAATCGTAGCCTTTTTAAAGGATAAATGTTGGCGTAAATTTTGAACGAATACCATAAAATTAGGGTGAAAACGCACGCATATTCTGCTGCATTTTCACCCTAAATCTTTTTTACGTATTAATCGTTAAGCGCCGCCATGACGGACTCTTCAAATTCGTTGGCCGTCTGCGCGCCGGCACCGCCGTCATAGGCGGAGTTCTTCATATACACGGCCGTGATATTGTTGACGGGGTCAACCCAGAAGTGCGTGCCGTAGGCACCGCTCCATCCCCAGGCGCCGACGGGCAGTTTGTGCGCATAAGTCGGGCGTGTAACAACGCGGACACCCAGGCCCCAACGATGGTCGCAATTCATAAATGCCTCGGGCACGTAGGGGGTCTGCATATCCTTCACGGCCTGCTCGGACAAAATGCGGTTGCCGTTGTCGGCCATACCAAGGTGCAGGAGCATTTCGGCAAACTTGCTGTAATCTTCGCCGGTAGTGGCAAGGCCCGCACCGGCAACCCAGGCGTTGGCAGGGCAGCCGGCAAACACGGTGCCGTTTTTCATGCGGGTCATATCGATGCTCTTGTCGTCCTTATCGCGGCCGTGCATGGTGACCATACGGTCGTACTGTGCGTCGGTGGGTTCAAAGGTGGTATCCGTCAAACCCAGCGGCTTGATAATATGTTCCATAACGTAGGGACCGAAGGATTCGCCCGTGACGACCTCGATGATGCGGGCGGCCACGTCGAATGCGGCGCTGGGGCTGTAACTCTGCCGCGTGTAGGGCTGGAAGGCCAAGGGCTGCTTGGCGTAATAGTCGGCCGTGGCGCGGGGAGAACCGCAGGTCAGCTTTTGTACGGCCAACAGGGTATCGCAGCCGATACCGCTGGTGTGCGTCAGCAAATGGTAAACCAGCAGGGGGACGCGCGCGACGCCGTCCTGAACGATATTATTCTTACCATCCTTAACTTCCAGGTGCGCCACGCTCATGCGGGCGAACTGCGGCAGATAGTCAGCCACGGGGGCCTGCAGGTCGATGAGTCCCTTGTCCACGCACTGCATCACGGCCACGGCAGTGAAGGGCTTGGTCATGGAGGCGGCACGATAGATGCGGTCTTCGGGGAGTGCCGGACCGTTAACACCGTCGGTACCGAACAACTTTTTATACACGCGCTTGCCGTCCTGATTGACGATAATTTCGGCGTGGCCCAGGCGGCCGTCTGCCAAACGCGCCTCGGTATTTTTTGTGATGATTTCGTCCAGTTTGGTAACGTTAATGGTTCTCATTTTACTTTGCCTTTCTTTTTATCTATATTGGGAATCAGTATCTTTTTATAAGCCCCGAACGCGGAGGGAATGGAGTATTTGTCGCGCAAATCTCTTACGTCAGCGACGAACGGGTTAGTGCCGTTCGGTATCGTGGCGAACGTGTCCAGCACCGCATCCGACAAGACGACGCGGTAGCCGATCATTTGCCAAATCAGGTGGGTGAAGACGTGCTTGGCGGGCGGGAGCGCCGTCACGCTCTCGGACGTGACGCCGGGGAACAGTGCGTGAAACGCACTCTCGCCGCAGGTACCCTCGCAGTTGGGGAATTCGTACAGCCCGGCGAGCAGTCCCGTATCGGGACGAGCGCAAATCACCACGCGGGAATTGTCCCTGTTTGTTAACAGCCACACGGTTTTCTCACATATCGTCTTTTGTGTTTTGGAGATGCGCACCGGCAATTCTGTCGTATGTCCCGCGGCATAAGCGCGGCATTTGTCGCGCACGGGGCATTCTTCGCACTTTGGCGTGCGGGGCAGACAGACCGTGGCACCAAGTTCAAACAGCGACTGCGTGAACAGCCCGGCCGAGCCGTCCGTGGGAATGAGCGGCGCCCATGCCGCTTCCGCTGCAGTTTTAAACGCCGGGTCCAAAATATTGCAATAGCAGTCGCACAACCTTGCCGTAACGCGCAGTACGTTGCCGTCCACGGCGGGGACGGGAAGACCCCAGGCGATGGAAGCGATGGCGCCGGCCGTGTATTGCCCGATGCCGGGCAGGGACAACAGTGCAACGTGCGTCTGCGGCAGCGTCGTCATACCGTTCTGCACCATCACCTGTGCGGCGCGGCGCATATTTTTCACGCGGCTGTAATAGCCCAGCCCCTCCCACAGTTTGAATAATTGATCGTCGGGACAGGCGGCCAGTGCCGTGACGTTCGGCAAAACCTGCATAAACCGTTCGTAGTAGGGAATGACGGCTTCCACGCGCGTTTGCTGCAACATGATTTCGGATACCCATACGGCGTACGGGTCGCGGGTGCGGCGCCAGGGCAGGTCACGTTTATGCGCTTCAAAAAAGGAAAGCAATGCGGGGACGACGGCCGCGTCGACAGACAGTGCCGGCAGCACGTTTTCAGTTGGCTTTTTGGATGATTTTGCTGCCATGGGCACTCCTTTCCGGGCGGCTTTTGCTGTCGTACTTGAAAAAATAAAGGAATAATGATATACTGTATGGGTTGAGACAGGTATTCGCCCGTTCCCGATAATTTTGCGATGGGAGGCAATCGGTCGGCATATGGCAGAGGATTACGCAAAAGCACCGGCAGCCAAACCGGCGGCAAAACAGCCGCAGGGCAACTGCGAACAGTGCGAGTTTTACGATTACGATGAGTTTGACGACAGCTATGCCTGTCGTATGTCGCTTGACGAGGACGAAATGGTCAATTTCCTGTCCCGCAATACGACGTCCTGCCCTTATTTCCGTTTTTACGACGAATATAAGAGCGTACATAAGCAGATTTAAACAGCCTTACGCACAGGCAATCAAAATAATTTGCCCGATGGGGTAAAAGGTCCATACCAAAGGCCGCAGGCATTTGACGCCGCCGACGATATCCATAGCGATGAAGGTGTCGGACGCTAAAAACGATGCTGCTCCCACGAATGCCAAATAGGAAAACCAGCGGTTGCAGGCAAACGCGTAGGTGGCGATGATCAAAAAGTTGATGCCGATAAAACAGACGTAGACGACCATCAGGGGGATCATTTTGGTCCCGACGTGCTTCGTTTTGATGCCGAGGATGATCAGCATTGCGGCGATGCCGCACAGGATGATGCCGGCTGTCAGGGTCCCTGCGTTGGCATTTGCCGGTAGTTCACGGGTGCGCAGCAGCGTACCGTACGCTCCGGCATAAAAGAAGTGCGCCGCCATAAAAAAGCAGGCACCGATGCCGAAATAGGGAATGCGGTCGAACAGGTGATGGAAGTTCATCAGCAATATATCACCGACGGTGGACAGCAGCATGGCAATCATGGCAAACAGGCGGTGATTGCAGGGGAAAATGCAGAACAAAACGATGCCCTGTAAGGACATCAGTATCGACAAATTGAAGGACCCGGGCAGCCCGGGGAATTTCTTCAGTTTGAAAAATCGGTCCATCGCGCACCTCCCAAACTTTTTATATAGTATAGCATAATCACGATAGTTTTACAATAAAAACAGCCGTTTGCGGCAATCGGAAGGAGAATACAACGTGAGCAAGAAAGAATTCAAGTGGACAATGAAAGACGGTGACACCGCGCACGTGGTGACCTACGTTTGCCGTGGGCTGTCAAAGAATATTACGATGACCGTGGACGGTACGGCGTTTGAACTCAAAACGGGCCTGTTCAAGAGTGCCGCACGCAACGAAATCTTCCGCGTCGGCGACGACGCCTACACCTTGGTGGTGGATAAAGCGGGTAACCCGCAGGTTCTGTTCGGCGGCGAAGCAGTGGAACCGGACAAACAGTAAAAAACAGCTGACGGAAAAACCGTCAGCTGTTTTTTATAGGCTGCTTGCAAAGTGAGCAGACGGGGGATGCCTGCTTGCAACGCAAGCAGGTGTAAGCTGCCATAGGCAGATTGGGGATGCCTTGTTACTTCAGGGACTTTGTCAATATTTTAAACG
>DCGU01000086.1 GCA_002315325.1 Clostridiales bacterium UBA1770 | reverse complement strand
GAACCCTTTGTCAGCAGGCTGGGGGGACGGCAATCTGCCGTCCCCCGTTTTCGTTTGCAGTAAAAATCGGCGCCGCTATACGTTTCGTATACCGGCGCCGATCCGATGATTCCATTTTCGTTCGCTTCGCGTTTCGGCACGGGGCCGTTTGACCGTTTTGCCCTTCTTATCCGCGCCAGGAGGGATTGATATACCGCATATCCCGTCCGCCCCAGGACAGCACTTTGTATACGGTATGATAGGCGGTGTCCTCTTTCGACATCCGGCAAACGGCGTCCGGATTGCCGAGGCGGGACGTTGCGTCCCATTCTGCCAAATGCACTGTGCGAGAGGGCTGCGTATCCCAAAGGGCAATTCTGCTGCCGCCGGCCGCATAGATTTGTTTGGCGGCTTTGACAAATTCCTGTACCGGGCAGGAACTTTCCCATTGCACTTCCGTGTAGAAGTCCACACCGTAGCGGTCGGCAACGGCACGGTATGCGGGGATACCTTGGCAAATGATATCCATATCATTACCGAAGCGGCGATTATAAATAAACCGGCTTTCGGCTTTTTTGGCATATTTTTCTACGTCAATCAGGCCGTCCTCACCGCGTACGTCGTCCGTTTCTTCCCACACGCTCATCTTGCACTGCACAATGCCGTCAATCAGGCCCTGTGATGCCAGGCGTTCCACGTCCAGGCTGTCCTGTTTGCTGCTTTCCAAATCAAAGTAAACGGCGGCATATATTTTCATCGGTTCGGTGCCGTGTTGTGCCGCGTAGGCATACAGTGCCTGCCGCAGTCTTACGTAAAACTCGACCATGATATCCGCGCGGGTTTCCATCAGGCGGGGATCGTCCGGCGGCAGCCGGCGACAGTCGACAACGTCACCATATTTTTCGCGGAAACGCGTTTGTACGGGTTCCTCAAAAAGCAAATGCTGTCCGCGAATCCATATATGTTCCACACCGTCGAAGCCCTGCGCGGCAGACTCCAGCATCAGACCGATGACGTAGTCCTGCACTTCCCGATACCCGTAAGACAGGAACTCGCAAAATCTGCCGTCCCTTGCCTGACAGCGCAACTGCGGATGCGCGCTGATAAACGGCACCTCGAAAAAGGGCTGGTTTATCGGGAAACCGAAGTTTGACAACTGCATTCTGTGTGACGCGAACATCTTCATACCGCACTTGTGCGCGTAGGCAATCTGCGCGGCATAAACGGCTTCCCTGTTTTCCGACAAGGCGCGGAAATACGCAGCGCGGTATATGCCCAGGGGCTGTCTGCAGCGGTAATCCGGATTGGGGTGACTGTAATCAATTTGGTCGTTCATAACCTCTTGACAAATGACGCCCACGTCGCTGTCTTTTACGGCGTCAATCGCCATGCAGTAGTCCTGCGGCGTTTGGGCGTTGTCGCAACCGTGAAAATCGCCGTCCCAGTGCGCCAGCATGGAGCGGCAGCGTTCCCGGTTTTGGTATGCGGCAACCTCCGCTTCCTCCATGGGAACGAAACGGAACCACATAATATTGGAAGTATGCGGCAACCTCCGCTTCCTCCATGGGAACGAAACGGAACCACATAATATTGGAAGTATGCGGCAAGCGGTTATCCACTTTTTCAATGGCAACGGTCTGCCCTGTCATATCGGCACATTTCCAGAACGATTCTTCTACGTTCTCTGTACGGCTCCAAATGCAGTAGTATTCCATAGAGCCGGCACTGATACAGCGGCGGAACGTATCGTTCGTCAATTTCAAATAAATGCGGCTCGCGCCGAACCCGCCGAAGTCCGCCGGACAAACGTAAATGCGGTACCATCCTGTCAGTCCCGGCGCTATGGTCAGGGGCCCGGGGATTGTCGTTTCCGAAGCATTGAGCATAGTACCGGACACAGCGGACGTTTCATAGGATACCGTTTCCCAACGGTCTTCCGTACAAAAATCGCACAACCGATTCTTTTCCCGCACGGCTGCGGCCAAATCACTGATGATGACTTCCCTGCGCATACTGACACCTCCGGATTACCGAACAACCCATTTGTATTATTTTGGGGGATGGTTATTTGTAATAAACGTTCACGTCATTCAGCGGCACTTCGATTTTGACGTACGACATCGCCTGCGTAACGGCTTCCTTTGACGTAAACGCCTGTGCGGAACGGGCGTTCACCGCCTCGTATCCCTCAATCAAAACGCTCTCCCCGCGATTCTGTGCCGACAGGGCAATCGTACCTTCACGCCGCACGACAGCGCCGCAGAAGAAGGACGTCATGCCGGTAGGACCGAACTGGATCGTCGCGTTATTTTCAATGGTAACGTCGGCCGGCATCAGCACGTAGACGCCGTCACTGTAAGCATTCAAATAGGCATTGACGGCATCGGTGGCGGCGTCCGGTTTCACGACAGACACGTCCTTGACGTAGTAGACGTTCCAAGCGCTGACCGTATGCACCGTACCGTCAAGCGTGCGGTAGGAGACCTTTTGCAGATTCTCGTACACGTAGGTCGTATCCTGCTCCGCTGCCGGCAAATAGACGTAATCCGTTTGCGTCACCACGTAAACAACGGGCTGCTGACTTGTGCCGACGTTTCGCTGCGGCGGGCAGTAATACAGGATGATACCAAGGCCGCAAAGCAGCAGGGCTATGCCGCTTAAAATGGCGACTAATTTCTTTGTATCCATAATAATTGCCTCTTTTTTTACTTTTTTTCAAAGCGTAAATTGCAATAGCAAGTTGCA
>DCGU01000016.1:5346-6492 GCA_002315325.1 Clostridiales bacterium UBA1770 | reverse complement strand
TACTTTACACAGGTCGTCGTAAACGCGCGTTTTATTCCCCTGTTCGTCCAGCACGTTATTGTACCACCATCCTGCGGTCCAGCACGCCCAGTTGATGGAACGGACGCCGAATGCCAACGAAACGAAAGCCTGATGATAGAGCTGCCCCAAATGCATCGTTTCTTCCGGGTCGGAGGAATTGGCCTGCAGAACCACCCACAGGTCTTTGTTGGATTTGCGGCAGGCGTTGGCGGTCACCAACAGATTTTCATAGGTGAGTGTGGGGAATGCGGAATACATATAGCTGTCAAAACAAAGATAATCGACACGGTCGCCGATGGTTTTTAAGTACGTCTCAATATGCTTTTCGTAGCGGCCGGGATCTTTCTCTGCGAGTTGTTCTTCGTTAGCATAGTTGGGGAACAGGTTCACGTAGGGGATGATATCCGCCGGTATGACGTCGGGCATACCGCGCATACTGTCCATCTCAGCTGCAACGGCCGGCAACTGTGCGGAAGACGGCTCATCCCCCATATCGATGGCGGCAACGGCGGGATGGTCGCGGAACGAACGCAGACGTGCCTCGTTCGTTTTTGCGTCGTTCCCGTAAGAGCAGCCGCACAGTACGATGGCCGAAATGCCGTATTTGTGCAGCAAATCGAGCGTTTTGGGGGGCAAATTGCCTTCATAGACAAAATCAATGCCGCATTTCGCCATATCAGCGATGCAGGACTCCGTTTGCGCGTATTCTTGCAGACAATAGGTGCCGATTAAAAGTTTCTCTCTGCAAAAACGGCTTTTCTTGCTTTGTTTTTCCATACGCAGACCTTCTTTCTTTTGGCTTGACTGTAGTTTTTATCACAGATTCGGATGCGTTCTTTTCTGCATCTTTCTTTTCCCTGCCGTTATTTCGGCTGCAGGTTCAAAGGTAGTATACCCGTTTTCCCACGGCAAGTCAAGCAAAATCGGCCGTATAAAAAAAGAAGAGATTTTCCGCCCCGAACCATGCAATCCGTTGCGGACTGCGGCGACCGGGAGGAAAACCTCTTCTTTATAACCTAATTAGGGATAATTGACGGGTTAGATTTCAAACTTGTACGTGCCGGGCTGGAGTTCCAGAACGAGGCTGCCGTTGTCACCCATATAGTTGCGGCGCTCGCCGTTCAT
>DCGU01000016.1:0-5317 GCA_002315325.1 Clostridiales bacterium UBA1770 | reverse complement strand
CCCATCATGGGCAGCGTCAGCGTGGCACCGACCGGCACCGTGCAGGCATACAGGAAGGCACCGTCCTTCATCTCCCAGCTCGACGCAATGAAACCGTTGACCGATTGGAACGTGGCAGACGCAGACGTAATGCGTTCCTGCCCTGCCGGCATCTCGCCGTCCGTACGCAGGTCGGGACGCGGCTGCAGCAGCACGCGGCCGAAACCGGGATACTTGGGGTCGGTCTCGATACCGCACATAAAGCGGTACATCCACTCGCCCACGGCACCGTAAGCATAATGATTGAAGGAGTTCATGGACACGGGACCGAAACCGTCCGCCAGCGTGTAGGAGTTCCAGCGTTCCCACATCGTGGTTGCACCCTGCTTCACGGAGTACAGCCAAGAGGGGCATTCCTCCTGCAGCAGCAGCGAGTATGCCAAACCGTCCTCGCCGAGCTCGGCCAGCGTTTGGTTGAGCACGCCCGTACCGACGAAGCCGGTGGACAGGCGGTAGCCGTTGGCAATAATCTTATCCTTGAGCGTTTTGACGGCCGCGGGGATTTCAATCTCTTCCAAAAATCCTGCCTTGAGCGCCATCAGATAACCGCACTGTGACGTCGGCAGCAATGCGCCGTCACGAACGTACGCATCACGGAACAGGTTCTTGGCACGAACAAACTCTGCCTCGTATTTTTTAGCGGCGCTGTTTTTACCCAGTGCGCGGGCCATAGCAGCCATCATCGTCGCGTCCATACCGTAGTAAGCAAACGGGATAATACCGCCGTCCAGCGGTTCGAAGGCAACCCAGTCGTTGTAGGCGCTGCGCGGGCCGTTATTCTAATGGACGTAAGCCATATACTTTTCCATGGAGTCAAAGTGCTCGGCAAGCGTTTCCAAATCATTGTACATCACGTACATCTGATAGGGAACGATAATGCCGGCGTCACCCCAAGCGGCGGCACCGGAACCGACAACGTGCAGACGCGGAATGACGTCGGGATACGCGCCGTTCGGCTGCTGCGCGTCGCGCACGTCCTGCAGCCACTTACGGAAGAAGCCGCGCACGTCGCCGTTGTAGGCGGCGGTACGGCAGAAGATTTGCGTATCGCCCGTCCACCCCAGGCGCTCGTCGCGCTGCGGGCAGTCGGTGGGAACCGAGAGATAATTGGACCGCTGTCCCCAAATAATATTTTGAATGAGACGGTTGACCAGCGGTGAGGAGGTCTCCAGTGTACCGGTTTCGGGCACTTCACTGCCGATCACCAGTGCGCGGATGCTTTCAATCTCAAGATCGCCGTCCGCCTTGATTTCCAAATAGCGGAAACCGAAGAAAGTGAAGAGAGGGGTGTAGGTTTCCACTGTATCGCTGCCGCAGATATACTGCAGTTTCGCCTTGGCGGTACGGTAGTTGATGGTGTACAAAGAGCCCTCGGGGTTATCGTTCCCGCGGGAAACCAAACCCGAATCGTTTAGGAACTCGCCGAAGCGGAAGTTCACCTGCATCCCCTTGGTACCCTTAACGGTAAAGAGCGGGCGGCCGACCAGTTCCTGGCCGAAATCCAGCTGCAGGGTCTGCCCGCGCAGCAGCGTCATCTTTTCAAATCCCTGTTTGTCACTGACAACGTGTACCTTGCCGAAATCGCTGCCGTTGAACGTCACACCGTCGTAAACGACCGTGCGGGCAACGGCTTGGTCGAGTCCCGTACGCACACGTACCTGCGGTCCCGGACGGGCTGTAATCACCGTATCGGGGTGCTCGGCAATGCCGACGTCGCCCCATTTTTCCTCGTCGGGGTCGGCGCCGAAAACGGACAGCGCTTCATACGGCAGTTCACGGGCATCGGCATATTCACCGTCCCAAATATCCGCCGTGCGGACACGGCCGCCGAAACGGCTCTCCCAACTTTCGTCCGACAGGATCACGTCGCTGCCGTTTTCCCGTTCCAGCGTCAGGGCGGCACGGAAACAAAGCGGCTGCGTTCCGTAATCGTTCATACTGATTCGTCCCGAGAACCAACCGGGCGCCACAACGCACAACAGCTGGTTGACGCCGGCACGGAGATAGGGCGTGAGATCGTAGGTGTCGGACAAAACGCGCTTATTGTAATCCGTCCAACCCGGCTTCATCTCATCGTAAACGACGCTGCCGTCGTCCGTCTTTGTACCGACGCGCGCACCGTTACAATATAATTCGTAAATACCGAGCGCTGTTGCGGTGATTGCGCAGGCAGTCACGCCCTCCCCCGAAAAGGAGCGGCGGAACATGCACTCACCGCCGAGGTCGGGCAGCGGGGCAAACTGGACGGTACGATAATCGTTACCGGAAGAAAAACCGATGGTGCTGTTTGTATCCGGTTTGCGTGCTGCAGGGCACGTCAGCCATTTTGCATTGTCGATGGTCAGTGTTTTTTTCATAATAAACGTTATCCTTTCGTGCAGAAGCACGTTATTGCGGTATCGCGTTTGCGCGAAGAAGCGATGCCGGGGCACAACGGCAAAACGACAGAGCAATGCGCCGTGAAACGTACGCCGCTGCCGGGTCCGCCGCTATTTCTTTTGAAAAATGAGCGAGCAACATGTTATCATGCAGCTCGCCCATATTGTCGAAAAGAACGGAAAAATCAGTTCTCTTCCTTGTTCATTTTTTTGAAGTCGTCCTCATCCATGACGCATTCAAACTTTTCGCCGCATGCAGGGCACTTCAGATTGCTTGTGTCAACGGATTGGTCGATACAAATGGTCTCGCCGCACGCGGGGCATTCGATTTCCATGAAATCGTCTTCGCAGGGGCTTGCGCAGTTGGCGCAATCGCCGTCGCAATCCCAATCGTCCTCGTCGTCGTCATCCTCGTCCTCGTCGTATTCGTCGTCTTCGTCTTCATCGTAAACGACGTTTTCAACGTCCTCAAGGTCGGAGTCCAATTCTTCAACGTAATCTTCCAATTCAGCCAGGTCGTCGTCGGTTTCATCCTGTGCCTGTGCCAAATCGGCAACCATATCAATCAGGGCGGCAATCAGCTTGCCCTCTTTGGTGGTCTTATCGTAATCCAAACCTTCGGCAAGGCCCTTGATATAGGAAACTTTCTCTTTCAAAGTCATGGTTCGATCTCCCTTACTGATGTTTTTTGCTCGGGGTACCGTTCGCCGATTAAGCGCGGGACAGATATTCGCCCGTACGGGTATCGATCTTCAGTACGTCGCCCTCATTGATGAACAGCGGCACTTTGATTTCTGCGCCGGTCTCCAGGATGGCGGGCTTCAGGGTGTTGGTGGCGGTGTTGCCTGCAAAACCGGGGTCGGTCTTGGTAACAGCCAGCTCAACGAACGTGGGGGGCTCTACGCCGAATACGTTGCCCTTATAGGACACGATTTTGCACATCATTTCTTCCTTAACAAACTTGAAGTTGTCGGGAAGCTTGTCCTTTTCCAGGGGCATCATCTCGAAAGATTCGGTGTCCATGAAATAGAACAGATCGCCGTCGGAGTAAGAATACTGCATATCCTTACGCTCAATGTAAGCGTTCTCGAATTTGTCGGTGGGGTTGAAAGTACGCTCTACGATACCGCCGGTGATGACGTTCTTCATCTTGGTACGTACGAAAGCAGCGCCCTTACCGGGTTTTACGTGCTGGAATTCAACAACCTGCCAAACGGTGCCGTCACCCATATCAAAGGTGATACCGTTCTTAAAATCGCCTGCTACTACCATAAATAAAATTCCTCCAATAAAATTGATTCGTAAACAGTTACAGCACATTATATTACAAAACGCGCTTTTTTGCAAGGGGTACGGCGGTTGTTTTCAAATATTTAATAAAATTAACGCAAAATCGCCGTGGTTTTCCCCCGAAAAAGCGGCGGCGGGCACCGTCTAAACTTGACAGCACGACGTTTTTGATATATAATATGCTGATTATCTATTCCTTATTTGATGATTCTTTATTTTAACTTAACCTGAGGTGATACACCATGATGGAAAGCATGACGGCGTTCGGCCGTGCAGGCGGCTGTGCCGGCGGTTATACGCTGACGGTGGAAATTCGTTCCGTCAACAACCGCTATCTGGAAACCAACGTCAGACTTCCCCGCTTTTTCTCCCATTTGGAGGAAAAAATTAAACCGCATCTGCAGTCCCGCGGTATTTCCCGCGGCAAAGTAGACGTGTTCATTACGGCGGAATCCGACGGCACGCAGCCGGTGGATGTCAAACTGGATACTGCCTACGCCGAAGGATACGTTGCCGCCCTGCGGCAATTGCGCGACACCTTCGATTTGCCCGACGATATCTCCACGATGACCGTCGCGCGCAATCAGGATATTTTCACCGTTAAAAAAGCCGAGGCCGATACCGACCGCGACTGGGCTGCCCTCAAACCCGTTTTGGACGAGGCGCTGGACGTCTTCATCGCCGCGCGCCGTGCCGAGGGTAAACGGCTGGAAGCCGATTTGTGCCAAAAGCTCGACCGCATCCGTACCATTCTGGCCGGCATTGAAAAAACGTCCAATGCCAACATCGCCGGTTATCGGGAAAAGCTGGCCGCGCGGGTACGCGACATGCTGGCCGATAACAATATTTCCGTGGACGAAAGCCGCCTTTTGACCGAGTGTGCGCTGTTTGCCGACAAGGTCGCCATCGACGAGGAAATCGTGCGCCTGCGCTCCCATTTTGCCGCGTTCGACCAAATTCGTCAGGATCCCGCGCCGGCCGGCCGCAAGCTGGACTTCCTGCTTCAGGAAATGAACCGCGAAACCAACACCATCGGTTCCAAGAGCATCGACGCCGACATCGCCCACAATGTGGTGGACATCAAGAACGAATTGGAAAAAATCCGCGAACAAGTACAAAATTTGGAATAAACGTGCGAAATTTTACCTTGCGTAATCGTTCTCTCACCGTTCGCACTACATTAAACGCTTCCCGGTCTCGGCTGACGCCGTGCCCGACGCGTTTATATGCAACGTATATCACACATTATGGAGTAACGTATGACACAAAAATTTATCAGCGTTGGGTTCGGTAACCGCGTGGCTGCCGAGCGCATCGTCACGCTGGCCGTGCCCGACTCTGCCCCGGTGAAACGCCTGGTGCAGGACGCCAAGGAAGACGGCCGCGTCATTGACGTCACCTGCGGGCGCAAAACGCGCTCCGTCCTGATTACGGATACCGACCACGTCATTTTGTCTGCCGTATTGGCCGACACGATTGCCGCGCGCCTCAACGGTACCGGCGCAGAAGACGACGGGAACGACGTTCCAGACGAGTTAGCGTGAAATATCTCACAGCGAAATCGAACACTCGCCGTTCACGCACTTCAACAACGCTTGCCGACTGAACGT
>DCGU01000010.1 GCA_002315325.1 Clostridiales bacterium UBA1770 | reverse complement strand
AATATCCTCCATCTACCCTATTTTAAAGGGAGGATTGTCTCCCGCTGTCAATCGCATATTGCAAATTTTATTTCAACCGGTCAACGTCCGTTGTGTCTGTAGGGGAGGGGTCTCCCCTCCCGAGAACGTCTTACGAATCGGATTCCGCATAAAAACAGGGCTTAACCGATTTCTCGGTTAAGCCCGTTTTCTAAGGCGCTGCGGCAACGAAAAAAGGAACAGAAACCCCGAGAACCCCACGCACTCACTTCGTGCGCACGTGGGAACCCATCGGCCGTCGTTCTTGCCCCCCGTGAGCTGTACATGCGTACTGCGCGGGGGCAAAACGGCGATAGTTCGCACCGTTCTCCTTATCAACACTATTTTTGAAAATAAACAAATACAAAAGGACATAACCGTTTTTACAGGTAAAAGAAATCTTTACTGTGCGAACGGTTATGCCCTTTTTTCTAAGCCGCAATTATTCAGCCTTTTTGTTAGGATCCAAGTAGATGACTACCTTGCGGTTGTTCTCGGAGCCGATGGAGTTGGTGGCAACGCCGTCCATCTTCTGTACTTCGGAGTGGATGATGCGGCGCTCGTAGGGATTCATGGGCTCCAGCATGACGCTCTTCTTGTACTTCAACACCTGCTCGGCGCGTCTGCGGGCCAGGGCACGCAGGGTTTCTTCGCGCTTTGCACGGTAGCCGCCGACGTCGACGGAAATCTTGGTGTAGTCGTCGCCGTCACGGCCGTTGTTGGCGCACAGGCCGGTCAGGTACTGCAGGGCGTCCAGCGTGTCGCCGTGGTGACCGATGAGGGCACCGGCGCTTTCACCGTCGATATTAATCAGTTTGCCGCCGCCTTCCTTGTCGGTCATGGTGACGTCTGCGGTGATGCCCATATCGGCAATCAGGCGCTTAACGAATTCCAGTGCAGCAATCTCTTCTTTGGTGGTGGGCTCAACCGTCTTGGCGGGCTCTTTGGCCGGTTTCTCTGCCTTTTCGACTTTCTTGTCAGCCTTTTTGTCAGCTTTCTTGTCTGCAGCGGGCGCAGCCTTTGCAGCGGGTGCCTTGGCACCGGGAGCGGGCGTGTAGGACGCTACAACCTTGGCAGGAACGGCACCGATGCCGAACAGACCCTTGCGGGGCTCTTCCAGTACGGTGTAGGAAATGGCGGAAACGTCGGGTGCACCCAACTCGGCAACGGCCTTCGCCAGGGCTTCGTCAACGGTTTTGCCGGTGACGGTTGTCTGGATGCTGTTATCGTTCATTGTGTCCATTGTGACTTATTTAACCTTTCATTCTTTATCGTCCGCATTGGCCGCATCGTCTGCGCTGTTTGCACTGTCGGTTTCGTCTGCGGGCTTTTCATCACGGATAAAATCATCTTTCATGGGTGCCTGTTCAATCGGATTGTTCTCTGCGGCAGCGGCAGCAGCCTTTTCGGCAGCTTCTGCTTCGGCCTTTTCCTCTTCGGCGCGGCGCTTTGCCTTTTCCTCACGGGTGACGGGAGGCAGGTAATCGTCGTCGTCAATGTGGTGCAGGGAACGAACCGTCGTGCCGGAAGCGGTCGTGCGTTCGCCGGACTTTTTCTTGGCGGGCTGTTTGCCGGCCAATTCCTTCTCGGCAGCACGGTATTCCTCTTCACTGAACTCGGGCAGCGGCATGAACTTATACAGGATATACTGCTTTAAGGTGCCGATGATGCTCTTGAAAATCCAGTACACACCGATGGCGGCGGGCACGATGAAGGTGATGTACACCGACATGGCGGGCATCGTGATATCCATCATCTTGTTGCTGCAGCCCATATCGGCGGATGGCGCCTGGGGCGGCTGATAGGTGAGTTTTCTGGTCAGCTTCATGCTGAAGAAGTAAGAAACAAAGGTCAATACGGGAATGGTCCACAGCCAGGAGGGCTGGGTCAGCGTGGGGATTTCACCCAGGTTGAGCCCCAGGGCCGTCAACTTGGGCAGGCCTGCGGTCATAACGTCGGTGAACTCCTGCGCGAGGGCTGCACCCGTACCGGCGAGTTCCTTGATGGAGTCAATCGCACCTGCGTTGACGAAATCGGCAAAGGCACCGAGGTCGATGGCGTTGGTGGCCAGCAGGTTGATGATTTCAATGGAGCTCTTTTTGTTGATGCTCTTAAACAGTTCCAAACCGCCGTTTTCCTTTGCCGTGGCAATGAAGGTCTGCATAGCGGTAATCGCGTTTTCACTGACACCCATGCCGTAGTGCAGGGGGTTGATGACAACGTAGTACAGAATCAACAGGACCGGAATGGTCAACAGGGTCGGCAGGCAGCCGGCGAACTGATTGAAGTTTTCCTTCTGATACAGTTCCTGTACTTCCTGCGCCACCTTTTGCTGGGTGGCCCTGTCGTTTCGGCCGTCGTACTTTTTACGAATGGCCATTTCTTTGGGACGCAGTTTTGCCTGTTTGATGGAGTTTTTCTGCTGCAGGATACCGAAGGGGAGCATCAGCACCTCAACGATAACGGCAAACAGGAAAATCGCCAGGATGTAACTGTTTGTCCAGTCGTTTAACAGAAGCAAAAACTTGCCTATCCAGGTAAGTAATTTTTCCATATTCAGTCTTTTTCCTTTTGTTGAATTGCGACGGGAGCGTTTTGCGTGTCGCTTTCGTCTGTTGCGGAATCGTGTGTGAGTTCGTTGCCTGTGTAGTGACGTTTGTACTTTAGGAACCCTTTTTCTTCCCCGGGGACGGTGTGATGTTTAAAACCTGTATCGGGCACGGGGTCAAACCCGCCCGGACACAGCGGCTGGCACCGCAGAATGCGGTAGACCGTCAGAATCAAACCGGCCCAAAAGCCGCGTTTTTGAAACGCCTCAATGGCGTAGGCAGAACATGTCGGGAAAAAACGACACGTTGGGGTACGTTTCAGGGGTGACAAATACTTTTGATAAAAGCGAACGAGCCAAATGCAAAGGTATTTCATGATTTGCCGGCATCAATCATGTCCAGTTTGCGGAAACAACGCATCAGTTCCTGTCCGACCTCGGTGCTCTTGGCATCGACGATGGCGGGACGGGCGCTGATCACGATCAGCTTGCCGCGGCGCAAAGTCACGGCTGCCTCGACCTGCTGCAGCCCCGCGCGGATGACGCGCTTGGCACGGTTGCGCTGTACGGCGCCGCCCAATTTCTTGGTCACGGACAGACCGACGCGGTTGATATACGCGTGCATGGGGTTGGCCAGCATCAAACGGCGCGCAGCGTAATCCGGCAGGACGTAGACCGAAACCAGTCTGCCCCCGGCGTGCGTGCCCTTTTTGTAGGCTTTATCGTATAGATGATGTTCCTTGATTGCAAAATGCTTCATGATGTTGCGGCGTAAATCCTTTGTTCGTCAATTCACGAATTACGTGGCTCTCTGTTGTGCGTCTTTCGTTTTGCGTGTCAATGTTTCCGTTGCATTTTGTTTGGCTGCATCATACGCCCGCAGCCGTGAGCGTGTTCTTTCAAACTTCAAATGGCGATAGAAAATCCCCGACACCCGTTTGGCGGGAAACCGCTGACGGACACTCGGGGATTTTATCTCTTCTGACGCCTGTTTAAAGGTCGAATAAGACGGATGGCTGTAATCAGTATGTCAGTCTTACTCTGCCCTTAGCGCGTCTTCTCTTCAGGACTTTTCTGCCATCAGCGGTCTTCATTCTTTTTCTGAAACCGTGTTCAACTTTTCTCTGACGTTTCTTCGGCTGATACGTTCTAAGCATGACCGGCACCTCCTTGATTAGATTCGGAAACAGCAGAATTTCTTCTGCCGAAAGTTTCGCTTTTACGCAACGACAGACTATTATGGCATATTTGTCGCCATTTGTCAAGTCTTTTTATTAAAAAACTTATAATATAGCGTAAACGGCGCGGTAAACGTCCTCGGCAACCGCTTCAATCGGGCGATCGGCGTTGATGACGACCACGCGGTCGGGCAGGGCGGCAAAGGTGCGCATGAAGTTTTCGCGGACCTCGGCCAGCTTCTTTTCGTTCTCGTAAATTTCGGTATTGACGCGGTTTTTACCGATGCGCTCCATGCTGGCCTGGGGGGTCAAATCCAGGAAGACGCACAGGTCCGGCGTGCGGATGTCGGGGCAGTCGCAGTTGAGCGCGCGCACCCAATCGAAGTCGGTGGCGCTGCCCTGGTAGGCCAGCGTCGAGTAGTAGTAACGGTCGCTGATGACGATGTAACCGTCGTTCACCAGTTTGCGGATGCCGTGCGCGGGATTGACGTTGTGCGCCACGCGGTCCGCCGTGAACAGGGTGGCCATCTCGCATTCGGTGCGGGCAGTTACGCCCTCCAGCGCCTCGCGGATGAGCCCGCCGACGGGGCCCTCGGTCGGTTCGGCCGTAGCCGTGACGCGGCGACCGTCCTCTTTCAAACGGGCGCAGATCATATTGATTTGCGTCGTCTTGCCGGCACCGTCGATGCCCTCGAAGACAATCAGGCGGCCCTCACCGGCGACGTTGCCATTCTTTGTTTTTTTGACAATCGGTTTGTTTTCCATAGTTACCTCCGGTTTGTACAAAACAGGGCCCGTTACGCGTTGTAGCAGGCCCTGTATGGGGGACGTTTTCTTGGTGTTTTACAACGCCTTAGTTAATCGTCATATTATCGAAATAGCCGTGGATCCAAACGATGGGCGTACCCTTATCGCCGGAACCGGACGTCAGGTCGCACAAAGAACCGATGAGGTCGGTCAGGCGGCGGGGCGTCGTGCCCTGGGAAGCCATGTTGCCGACGAGGTTGGCATCCTTGTGACGGATACGGTCGGCGATGGCGGCCTTGAGTTCTTCACCCTTCAGGTCAGCGAAATCGTTATCGGCCAAATACTTGAGCTTGAGCTCGTTGGGCTGGCCGACAAGGCCTGCGGTGTAAGCGGGGGATACGATCGGGTCAGCCAGTTCCCAAATCTTACCGACGGGATCCTTGAAGGCGCCGTCGCCGTAGATCATAACTTCCACGTGTTTGCCGGTAGCCTTGAGCAGGTTGGCAGCAATGGTGTCAACCACGGGCTGGCAGTCGCGGGGGAACAGCTTTACGGTGTCCTCGGTGGACTTGTTGGTGCCGAGCAGACCGTAGTTTTCGTTGTAGCCGGAACCGTTGACGGGAGCCGTCAGAATGTCGTCCAGACCCAGCACGATTTCAGCGCCGGCTGCCTTGAGCAGTCTCTTGGTGCGGGCACGGGTGTGAATGTCGCAGTTCAGGACGTTCTTGCTGTAGTTCAGGATAGCGCGGCAGTCGTTGGCGAAGATGATTTCGCACTCGCAGCCTGCCTCGGTGATGACGGAACGGTAGTAGTCGATGTAGTCGACACCCGTGAACGGATGCAGAACGTAACCGAACAGCTCGCGCCATTTGGCTTCGGTCAATACGTCGGTCCAGGGGTTAACGCCTGCCTCATCCAGCTTGTCCAGGTCAACCAGATGGTTGCCGACTTCGTCGGAGGGGTAGGAGAACATCAGGGTAATCTTTTTGAGGCCTTTGGCAATACCGCGCAGGCAGACTGCAAAGCGGTTACGGCTCAAAATCGGGAAAATCAGGCCGATTTTGCCGTCCGGGAATTTTGCCTTTACGTCGGCGGCAATCTGGTCGATGGTGGCGTAGTTGCTCTGTGCACGGGCAACGACGGCCTCGGTAACGGCGACAACGTCGCGGTCGCAAATCTCCAGGTTTTCGGATTTGGCGGCAGCCAGGACGGAATCGGTCACAATCTGAGCGATGTCGTCACCGGCGCGGATGATGGGCGCACGTACGCCGCGGGAAACGGTACCGGTTAGTCTTTCCATAAAACTATTCACTTCCTTAAACTAAAAATACGGACCCGTACAGGAAATCCCGTTCGTGTCCGCTTCTATCTTGTACTTTCCTATTATAGTCACCTAACCCCCGCATGTCAAGAAAAATCTTGCGATTTTTGCAAAAAATTCATAAATAGGAAGGAAATTGTCCGGTGGCGCGCGCGAAGTGACGTTGCGCT
This sequence comes from Clostridiales bacterium UBA1770, assembly GCA_002315325.1. Lineage (GTDB taxonomy): Bacteria > Bacillota > Clostridia > Oscillospirales > CAG-272 > UBA1770. The sequence continues at coordinate 167 of DCGU01000010.1, read as the reverse complement.
TCGCACGTGACAATAACGAAATAAATCCCTTGCGGGATTTGTGAAAAGAATTCCTAAACGGAATTCGTGAAATACGCTTGCAGCGTGTGAAATGTGCGTTGTTCCGCCGCACGTTAAGGTAAAAAAGGAAGCCGGCTCGGCTTCCTCAGACCACTGACAAAGCCTAT
>DCGU01000013.1:2968-5073 GCA_002315325.1 Clostridiales bacterium UBA1770 | reverse complement strand
GACGCCCTTTTCTTCCATCAAATGATGGTAGTAGGGCAGATGGTCCCACACGTGCTGCACCTGGCGGCGCAGTTTTTCCGATTGCAGCGCGGTCATTTTATCACGCGGCAAGGTCTCGACTTCGGGGGAATAATACTTGTATTTCGTAATGCTCATACGTTGGATAGAATCCTTTCATTCACGGATTGTGAAGAAGATTTAGGCTTTTTTGCGTTTGCCGTTGCGGACAAGGCCCACAACGATGATACAAACGGGAATGGCAATGATGAAGATTGCCGCCGCAATCAGGCACACGTTCAAAGTAACGCTCAATACGCTTGCCGCAACGGCAGGCGTCACCGTGACGCTGTCGGCTACGGGCGCGTCACCCAGGTAGGAAAGCAGGGAGACGAGGTGATAGAAGTTGCCGGAAACGTTGGAAATGGTGTCCATGCTGAAGACAGCGGGGCAGTTGATAAATACCATGGTGCCCTCATTGGATTCGCTGATGGCGCCCACACAACGAACGGCGGGATCGTCGTATGCGCCGCTGCCGTCTTCATTCGTCAAATAGGGGAAGTAGCTGACGGCACTTTCCGACGTCGTATAGAGCGGCGTCACGCGCGTGTCTGCGGCGTCATACAGAATTTCGGACGCCATGGCCAACATAACGGATTCACTGCCGGCCTGCGACAGGGCGATATGCGTGCCGACGGCGGGATAGAGAACGTAGGGGTAATAGCTGCTTGCCATATAGTTCGTGTCGCCTTCCACAATGAAGTTGAGGCTGTCGGTATTGACAGTCAACCCGTATGCGGCAAGAAGGGCCAACAGTTTGGGCTGGTTGGCATAGTGCTGGAAATCGGCGGTGAGCAGTACTTTACCGCCGCGTGCCAAATAGTCCGCAACGGCGGCGTATTCGTCATCGCGCAAATCGGTTCCGGAGGCAAAAATGACGAGTGCTTCGCAATCGGCGGGAACGGCATCGCCGTTCGTCTTCCAGGTTTTGACGTCGACCATGACGGAGGCAAGAACGCTTGTCACGTCACTTGAAAGCAGCGCGGTATCACCGGTGTCCATCATATAAATGACGGCGGTGTCGCTGACCAAACAATAGTTAATCGCGTTGTCCAGTTCCTGTTCGCCGGAAAAACCGAGCTGCATCGGCAGTTGTTCAAACGTATAGCCGTACTGCTCGTAATAGGCACCGTAATAGGCGTACTGAACAGCGGTTAACAGGCCCATCGTACTGTTGTAATAATAGGGGCCGTAATAATCACTGGATGAATCGGTGTACTCGCTGTAGGGAACGGAAATGCCCAGTTCCGTATTAAACACGACGGAAGTGTCGGCAGCGTACACGGCAGTGGTGCGGTAGGCCGTTTCCACGATAATCGTGCCGGCAGTGACGTCGGACAGGCCCCAGCCCTCCAACGTGACGGTGTCGTTTGTGCGCATTTTGTTCAGCGTGCCGACGTGAATCTTGTCGGACAGGGCAGCGTAACGGGACAGGAACGTCATCGTCATACTGTCCGTCGTTGCCGTGTCAAATACGGCCCACAGGTAGACGTCTTCGTCGAGATCTTTGTACAGTGCCTTCGTGGTGTCGGACAGGGTGTACATGGAACCGTCCGCACTGGCGTCCCGGTTGATGATGGATAACGGCAGGGCAGCAATGCCCGCGTTGATTAAAATGATGATAACGAGAGCAGCGGCGATGGCGCCGAGTGCCAGCAGCGTGCCGGACTTTTTCTGATTCTTTTGCCAAAAAGCGTATAATTTTTGCATAGTAAGTTGCCTCCTTCAATCAATGGTTCCGCCGTCTGTCGCTGACGACAACGGAGGCAAACAGGAAGAAGACGGCGAAACTGATATAGTACAGCGGTACGGTGATTTCAAATACGCTGTTCTGCAGCGCCGTCATATGACCGAACAGAGACAGGAAGGAAAGCACGCGGGACAGCCCTGCGGGCAGGTACGGCAAAAGGAACCGAACGGCAAACAGAACGGCAAGAACGCCGATACTGATGGCGGCTGCTGCCGGCAGGTTGTCGGATTGGCAGGCGATGAAGACGCAAACGGCGGCGATGGCAGCGCCCAGCAGGAACAAATTCACAATGCCGAGG
>DCGU01000013.1:0-2740 GCA_002315325.1 Clostridiales bacterium UBA1770 | reverse complement strand
AAAATCATGGCAACCATCACCACTTCCAGCGCCGGATTGATATCGCCGTTTTGGAAAAAGAGATTGATCAGCGTAACGGAGGCACCGCCGACGAGCAGCATCAGTGCGATAAAAATGACGCCGAAGGTGCTGTGCATATAAGAGGAAAATTCACGTTTGAATACGGCACTCATTGGGAATCATCCTCCTTTTCAATCAAGATTTTGGTATCGGGAGCATCGTTGTACTGTGCAGGCCGCTCTTCGGCTTCACGCGGGGCGCTTTGCCCTGTCAGATGCAGGAAAGACTCCTCCAACGACTGTCCGTTCCCGGCAAGGTCTTCAAGACTGCCGTCGTATACGAGATTACCATCGGCCAAAATCAAAATATGGTCGCACAACTCGGCAATTTCCGACAGAATGTGGCTGGAAATAATGACGGTTTTGGTTTGTCCCAGCTTGTGTACCAAATCACGGATAACCAAAATCTGCGCCGGATCGAGGCCGACGGTCGGCTCATCCAAAATGATGATATCGGGATTGCCGAGCATTGTGGAAGCAATGCCGACGCGCTGTTTATACCCTTTGGATAATACGCCGGTTAAACGCGCTGCTTTGTCCTCAATTTCGGTCATGGCCATTACCTGGCGCACCTGTTGCGCAATTTGGTCCCCGCGTACGCCGCGCGCCTGCGCCACGAACGTCAGGTATTCGCACACCGTCATATCGGCGTACAGCGGCGGAATTTCCGGCAGGTAGCCGATGCATTTCTTGGCGCGGATGGGATTTTCGCAAACGTCAAATCCGTTGACTTTCACAGTGCCCTCGGTGGGCGCCAAACAGCCGGTCATCATATTCATTGTGGTGGATTTACCGGCGCCGTTCAGTCCCAAAAGACCGTAGACGTGTCCGCCGGGCAGTTTGCAGTTGATATGGTTTACGGCCGTTTTGCTTCCGTAAACGCGTGTGAGGTTGATTAACTCAATCAAGGTAAATGCCTCCCGTTTTTTTGATAGAGCAGGTGCAGTATGCCCCTTATATATTATAAATTATAGACAATAAATGTGAACAAATTTTGAACAACGCGGGGCGTGTTTGTGTGTTTTTACTGTTTTTTACAAAAGAAAGTACTCCGACGAAAAACAAATTCCTCATTTCAGCAGAACCGTTCGTCGTTTTGCACAAAATATCGAAATTGAATACGGCAACTATTGCCAAATTTCACACATTGTGGTATCATTTATCGTGGAAAATAACGGGTTCATCTCGGCACAACGAACCGGAGGCGCTATGGCACGCAAAAAAACGCAGGACAATCAAAATACGGTGAATGAAACGGTGAAGGACCATCCGTTTGCAGCGGGGGATCAGGCGCCGTATTTCTTTCATCAGGGGGCTTCGGTTCGTGCCGGAGATTATCTCGGGCCGCATTTGTCACCGGACGGTGACTGGACGTTCCGCGTTTGGGCGCCGCACGCCGAATCTGTTTTTTTAACGGGTGATTTTAACGGCTGGGACGATTCCGTCCCGATGTACCGCGTCACCGATGCCGGTGTTTGGGAACGCCGTGCGCCGAGCGGTTCGATACCCGCAGGTTCTTTTTACAAATACAGAATTGTCAATCACGGGGAAGTGATGCTCAAGGCAGACCCGTACGCCGTGCGGGCCGAATGCCCGCCCGGGACAGCTTCCGTCGTGTGGGATTTATCCCTTGACGCCTTCGAATGGCACGATGAAGGCTGGCTTGCCGAGCGTCTTAACAAGTTTGACGCCAACGTGGGGCGAGGCGCCCACGGGCAACCTCTTCATATTTATGAAATGCAGGCTACGTCCTGGCGCCGTCACGAGGACGGCAGCTGTTACAACTGGCGCGAACTGGCGCAGGAACTGGCTCCCTACGTCAAACAGATGGGCTACACCCACGTGGAACTGCTGCCCGTCATGGACGCCCCTTACGACGGTTCGTGGGGATACCAGATTTGCGGATACTACGCGCCGAGCGCGCGTATGGGGACGCCCAATGATCTAATGTTCTTTATCGATTATCTGCATAATGCCGGCGTCGGCGTCATTTTGGACTGGGTACCCGCCCATTTCCCCAAGGACGCCCACGGGTTGTATGAATTTGACGGGGAACCGTTGTACGAATACCAAGGGCGTGACCGTATGGAAAGCGAAGGGTGGGGAACCAGACGCTTCGACGTCGGTCGGCCCGAGATAGAAAGTTTCTTGGTTTCCAACGCCCTGTTTTGGGTGGAAAAGTATCACGCGGACGGTTTGCGTGTGGATGCCGTAGCGTCCATGTTGTATTTGGACTACGATCGGCGTCCCGGTGAATGGGTGCCCAACGTGTACGGTACGAATATTTGTCTGGAAGCCGTTGCTTTCTTCCAAAAAATGAACGCCGCGATGCGGCGGCTGCACCCCGACGTGATGACGATTGCCGAGGAATCCGGGTCGCAGGTGCAGGTGACGGGATTTGCCAATAACGGGCTGGGATTCACCTATAAATGGGACATGGGATGGATGAACGATACGCTGGCGTACGCCGCACTGGACCCGTACTTCCGTTCCTACAATCACGATAAACTGACCTTCGGCATGATGTATGCCTATTCGGAAAAGTTTGTCCTGCCGATTTCGCACGACGAGGTGGTCCACGGTAAAAAATCGTTCTTGGATAAAATGCCGGGCACCTACGAGGAAAAGTTTGCAGGGGTTCGGTTGTTCATGACGTATATGATGACGCGCCCCGGCAAAAA
>DCGU01000088.1 GCA_002315325.1 Clostridiales bacterium UBA1770 | reverse complement strand
TTAACTCTTAACGTTGCCACCGGCAGCTCTTAGTTCTTAGCGTTCCCGCAGGGAACTCTTCACTCTTGACTGCCGCACAGCGGCATCTTCACGTGACCGACGGTCACTCTTCACTCTTTCTTACAACGCATTAATCTCATCAACGAGAGGTTTAATCGCTTCCAAAACGTCTCCCAGCGCCTTTGAATCACTGTCAACGTTCACGAAGACAGGGATGCGGTGCAGGGGGGCGTAGTACCCCGCGATGGTCGTCTTGCCTTCGTACACCTTGCCGGTGTTGAGATCGCGCCAGTGGCCGCGCGGCAGGTAGACGTCGCGCTTGTCGACGTTGTCCAGGACCGGGCAAATCAGGAATGCGTCGCCCAGCATGTACTCGTCCTCACAGTCCAGGCACTTTTCGTCCGCGTTGTCCCACAGCATCAGGTGGCGTGCCAGCGGCATGCCTGTCTTGCAGGCAATCTTGCCCTGTTCCACCAAGTAGGGGCGCAGACGGTCGTGAATGGTGGCATAAATGCGGTAGAGGTTGCGAATCGGCGCCTCGAAATCGGTGGGGCGCATCACCTTGCCGTGCGTCTGAATGTTGACCATGAAGGCCGTGTATTCGATACCGCGGATGAAAACTTCGGGCTCGGGGTCGGATTCCTTGTCCTCGGCGGGCATATAGGCCGAAGCGTCGTAGGACAGGAAGGGCAGACCGGAAAGACCTGCGGACAGGACGGAACGAATCGCGGACTTTAGGAAGAACCATTCGCGGCGCTGGTCACCTGCCCAAATGAAGGGGTAACGCTGAGCGCCGATACCGCCGCCGCGGGACAGATTCAAACCGCCGCCGGGCTGCGAATTATACAGGCGGTACATCAGCGTGTTGTACAGCGTGGGATACCAGTGGTGCGCGCCCGGGGTCTTACGGCCGTCGTAAAAGGCGATGGGCTCGTTGTCGGGCAAAAGCTCGCAGAAGTCAATCTTGCAGCCGCGCACGCCGGCTTTCATGTTGGCGCCCCACAGGCCCTCGGTCCACCATTTCCACGCTTGTGGGTTGGTGATATCCACGTAGGGGCGGGCATGCCCGTTGCCGTCGGGGTTATCGGCGGGGTTGTAGCTCTCCACTTCGGGCAGGGCCGTTGCGCCGTCGCGCTGACGGTGCAACAGGTATTCGTCCTTCATACCGTAGGCGGATGCTGCGTTGGGGGGCGGTACGGCGCAGGCCTGGTACAGCATGATATGCTTGCCGCGCGCCTCAAATTCTTTGATTAATTGTGCCAGGTCGGCCACCTGCTCGGGTGCGTAGGCTTCCCAGCCCTCCATAATGCAGGCGTCGAAAGGGAAGTTATTCTCGTCATAGGCCTTGGCCATGGCGCGCACACCATCGGTCGTAGCAAAGTCTGGCCAGAAGCGGCAGACCTGTGTGCCGTATGCCCAGGGCGCCGGCTCGGGGGCAAAACCCGAGATGGCGCTGTAACCGTACAGCGTGTCGGCTGGGTTGTCGGAGGCAAAAACGTATAGGTCGATCGGGGCGTCCTGCTTGACGCAGATATCCCACGAACCGTCAAAACGGGAATCCAGTTCCACTTCCTGGAACTCCCAGCGGTTCATAAACAGACCGTAGCCGAGGGAGGACAGGAACACGGGGATCGGCGTGTAGCTGTTGCCCTTCCACTGTGCCCATTCGTCGCGGGCGTAGAGTTTGAGCGACTGTCCGCGCTGGTTGACGCGGTTAAAGCGTTCACCGGTACCGTAGATGCGCTCGGACGGCTGATACGAACCGTGCACCGTGACGGTGCCTTTCCATACCACGCTGATGCGGGTGATGACGGCGCCGATACGGCCGGATGCTGAGGTAAAGGTCAAACAGAATGGCTTGCCCGTGAGGTGCGCAATGCTGCCGTCAACGGCACCCAAAATATATTCGTTGCCCGCCTCAAGCTCGGCCATGGAAATGGGTTCGGTGACGAGATAGGGTGTTTCTTTTAAATCCCGTGCCAATACCTGGCCGGCACCGTAGTCGTCGAACGTGCCGTCGGCCTGCATGGTCTGCAGACGCCAGCCGTGGTTGCCCGTAAAGGACAGGCGGCAGGTGACACCGTGGGTTTCGAAAGTGAAATAGGTGTTGTCACAGGAAAGGAACGTCATACTCATAGTATTATCTATCCTCCGTTTGTATCATTACGTAATCGATATGGATAGCGGCATGCCGCTGCCACTATTATATCATAAGCGTATAGGCGATACAATAGGCCGCCCCACGCGCGTAAAGTACCATAACGTTTATAAAAAGTCAAGTTCTTTTTAGATCAAAAAAGTATTTTCACCGCTTTCCGTGTATAGTTGAGTAGAAACTTCCTATATAAGTCCCATTTTGTTTTTGTCAATGGGTTTTAGAAAAATCATTGCCCCACAGACCTGTTCTCGCACGCCGAACCTTTTATTTTGCGGCGGCATACGGGGCGGGGGCACGTTCTGACCGGGCAAAAACAGACGGGATCGACCGATGCGGTTTCCTGTGTCGGACAGGAAGAATCAATTGCAAGGATGCAATGACCACAGTAAAGGAGACAAAAACTTGAGCACAAAAAAGAAGCAAACGAAGCAAACGGACACGGTTGAAGCAACCGAAATAATGGGGGAATTTGACCCACAGGCGGCAGATATGGCCGAAGCACAGGACGTCTTGACGGCGGCGCTGGAAGAACTAAACGAGGCAGAAATAGATCTGCCGGACGGGGAAGAGTATACCGATGATGCATTGACGGAAAACAGCGTGCGCCTATATCTAAAAGAAATAGGCAAAATACCTATGCTGACAGAGGAGCGTGTCATCGAGCTGGCCAAGATTATTGCCGCGGCCAAGCCATACGCTGCGGACGCTGAAATACGTTCCGAGACGGAGCCGGATCCAAATGCCCCGCCGAAGTCACCCGAGGAAATACAAAAGCTATTGGACGACGCACAAAAAGCAAAGGACGAACTGGTCACGGGCAACCTGCGTTTGGTGGTGGCAAATGCCAAAAAACTCATCGGGCAGTCATTGCCGCTGCAGGACCTGATACAGGAGGGCAGTATAGGACTGATGAAGGCTGCAGACCGTTTTGACTGGACCCAGGGCTTTCAGTTCTCCACGTACGCCACGTGGTGGGTGCGCCAAGCCATGCTGCGCGCCATCGCCAATCTATCCGGCACCATCCGCCGTCCCGTCCATATGCGGGATAAACTAAACCGCATCGGCAAATTCAAACAGGCTTTTTATCAGGAAAACGGCCGCGATCCAACACCGAAAGAAATAGCACAGGGGCTGAATATCACGGCGGAAGAAGTCGCACGGGCACTGGCCGACGTTTCGGTCGTCACGTCATTGGACGCACCGGTCGGCGGGGAGGACAGCGATTCAAACCTGGGCGATATACTGGCCGACACCGAATCAGAATCCCCCGTCGAGGCCGTCAACAGCGAAATGATGCGCCGCGCTATTATGCAGGCACTGAACAAATTGGACAGCCGCGAGGCCGACGTACTGAAGCTGCGCTACGGCCTGGTCGACGGTACCGTTCATACGTTGGAGGAAATAGGAGACGTTTTTGATATCACACGAGAAAGAATAAGACAAATAGAAAAGAAAGCATTGAAAAAACTACGTGTGCAGGGCGCCGCGAATAATCTACGGGCATTTTATTGTAATTAATCCAATTAAGATTTTAAAGAATACATAACTTTTCCCATTTGTAAAGTACTTTTCAGCAAAAAGTGAAATATTACGCAAAATATTATTAACTGCAAACTGCAGACCTGCGAATTTCATTTGACGCCGGCGATACAACAGCATATAATATAGACAGCATCTATTAAAAAGAGACCGCATAGGGTATCTATGTCCATATTACGCATTAGGGGGACGAAGCATTATGCCAACCGAAACGCTGGAACAATTTATTGCCAAACACAAGGCCAACAAAGAAAAGGCAGTCGAATTCATCGACTACCTGTACGAGCTGATGCGCAAGTACGGCTACGACAATAAACCGTCGGAGCTGTATAACAAGGCGAATATTACCAAGCAGACCTGGTCAAAGCTGATCGGCGGCGAGTTTTCGCCCTCCCTGAACACCTGCCTCAAGATTGTCTTTGCACTTGGGCTGGATAATCACGAGTGCAAATATCTGCTGAAAAAAGCAGGGTACACCCTGGCGTCCTCGTCGACGCAGGCACTCATCATACGCTACTGTGTGGAGAATAAATTGGATATTTATACGCTGGATGAATATTTATCGGCATACGGGTTCCCGTTGATCGGATAAACGTGTGGGTTTATCCCCAAATCACAAAAGCCATGGCTGCTTACGGCCATGGCTCTTTTATATACATATGGAATGAATGCGCGCACGTATATCAGTTGAGGAACGGAATAAACGCTGCGGCGACCGCAAGAACGATGGCCGGCAGCAGGTTTGCCACCTTGATGCGGAACTTGCCGTCACAAAGCAGGTTGAGGCCGACGCACAGAATTAAAACGGAACCGCACAGCGACAGGTCGGCAACGGCCAGGTCGGTGAGCAGCGGCGCAATGAGGCGTGCCAGCAGCGTCATGCCGCCCTGCAAAATGAAAATCGGAATGGCGGAGAAGATACAGCCTTTCCCCTTGGCGGCACTCAGCGCCACCAGGATGACGAAGTCCATGACGGACTTGGTGAGCAGAATAGAGTAATCGCCGTTGATGCCGTCCATAATGGAACCCATCACGGCCATGCCGCCGATGCAGATGGTGCAGGAGGCGTCCAGGAACCCGTCCACGAAACTGCCCTCGCCCTGCGAATGCGTCTTTTCTTTGAGCCAGGTGCCGAAGCGTTCTAGCCCCTGGTCGATATCGATGATCTGGCCGATGATGCCGCCCAGGACAAGCGAGAAGAGCAGCATATAGGTGCCGCGCGTACCGTAGGTGCCGTCGGCGTTCTGCACCAGCATGCCGCCGATGATACCGGCAAGGCTCATACAGGTCACGGCCAGGCCCATGGCCGTCGTGACGATTTTTTGTAATTTTTCATTGAATAATTTTCCGGCAAACAGGCCCAGCAGGCCCCCGGCAATCACGGCGCCGGTGTTAATCAGCGTTCCGAGTCCGAACATACTACCATCTCACTTTTCTTTCATCACGTTTCACGTGGGAATAAAATAACGGAAATAAGTGTAACATAAACATGTCCTGCTGTCAATTCCGCTGCCGTGATTTTTCAAACGACGCGGTTTGCCCGTGCCGAAGCCGCAAAGATGCGCTGCAGTTTGACTTTTTCTTGCCTTTATATTTACATTTAAAGGAATTTGTGCTATTATTATATGCAGTATTGTTACAAAAAAATACTAAATCATATATCAAGGAGGATTGTTTCATGGCAATTCAAAGAAAAAAGCAGTCCATGGACGGTAACCAGGCCGCTGCGACAGTATCGTACGCCTTTACCGAAGTTGCGGGTATCTATCCGATTACCCCTTCGTCTCCCATGGCTGACTACGTTGACCAGTGGGCCGCTGCCGGTCAGAAGAACATCTTCGGCGCACCTGTTAAGGTGTTCGAAATGGAATCCGAGGCCGGTGCTGCAGGTACCGTTCACGGTTCTCTGGCTTCCGGTGCACTGACCACCACCTTCACCGCATCTCAGGGTCTGCTCCTGATGATCCCGAACATGTACAAGATCGCGAGCGAACGCGCGGAGACGTGATGGCCTGCCGTCAGACGGGC